>NZ_JBHNSQ010000006.1:0-46639 GCF_059085665.1 Actinotignum sp. usb-actsch-213 | reverse complement strand
CTACTGCCAGTATGGGTGAGATTAGTCTCACTGCTAGGCAGGCGGTTTTACACAGGCAAATTTAGCGGCTGTGCTGGACTGTTGATTCATTTTCGATCTCTTCGAGCGACTTACCACGGGTCTCGGGGACGCAGAATCGCACGAAGAGAACACCAAAGACGCAGATAATTCCAAAGACGAGGAACACATATTCCTGCGCCATCTTGGCGGTCATAATCGGGAAGATGAGACCAACGACAAAAGATCCGATCCAGTTGAAGGAAGAAGCTAGTCCGGATGCCCGGCCGCGCACGGCCAAGGGGAAGATCTCGCCGACGAGAACCCAGGTCAACGGCGCCCAGGTAAATGAATAGAACGCAACGTACAAGCTCAGGAACGCGACGATGATCATGGGATGCGCACCTGGCGCGATCCAGTTAATGACGGCCGGCATGATGAACGAGAGCGCCATGAGCGTGCCACCCAGCGTGAGAAGGGTACGGCGGTTAAACCGCTCCGCGATGGCGATGAATACCAGGGAACCGGCGACCAAGATCACGCCTTGCACGATTGCCCACATTAACGCATCAGAAGCGGCCACTCCCGTAGCTTCTTCGACAATGAGCGGAATGTAGTAGAAGATCGCATTGGCACCTTGGAACTGCTGGAACGCCGCGACACCAACGCCGGCCATGACGAGGTAACGATAACGCGAGCTGAATAGCGTTCCCCAGCTCGAAGCTGCTGCATTAGCGCTTTCGATGGTTGCGGTATTCTTGATTTGCTCAATTTCCGCGTCGATTTCGTCGGCGTTGCGAACGTAGCTAAGGACTTGCCGTGCTTCTTCGATTTTTCCGCGGCGGACAAGGAAGCGGGGCGATTCGGGAAGGCGTAAGACACCGAAGAAAAGGATGACTGCGGGGACTGCTGCCGCGGTGAGCATAAGCCGCCAGGCGAGAGAGTGTTCCAGCCCCTTGAGTAAGTAATCCACGATGTAGGACAGGAGCATTCCAGAAACGATCATCGTCTGGTTCAATCCTGAGAGATTGCCGCGCAATTTAGCCGGGGCGAGCTCGGACATGTATGCCGGGACAAGTGCGGAGGCCGCGCCGACCGCGAGTCCCAAGAGAATCCGCATGATGATGAGGTAAACGGCGCCTTCATCCGGTGCGATACCGCAGAGGATTGAGCCCACACAGAAGATAACGGCAGCGGCGAGAATCATATTGCGGCGGCCAAATCGATCTGAAAGTTGACCGGCCAAAGCTCCACCAAAAATGGCACCAAACATAACGCCGGAGGTAATCCATCCCACGATAGAAGCGGAATCGGCCAGTTCCCAATCTGTAAGGAGGAATGGCAAAGCGCCGGTCATAACGCCTATGTCATATCCAAAGAGAATCCCGCCGAATGCTCCGAAGAAATAAATGAAGCGTCCAGAAATCTTTTTATCTGTAGTCATAACAGTCCCTCCGAGACTACGCAGTCTCCCTACGTCCCGCTCATGTCTTATGGCGAGAGGAATGCAGAATGTTAGCGCTAACGTCTACGCTGGTTTCAGCCTAAGAGAGTAGGGGATGCTTCGTCAAGGGCTTAAGGTCTTTTGGCGTAACGGAGGCTAGCTATCGTCGGTCCGCGTCGAGCAGTATTGATTCGGACTCCGTTTCGCATTGATTAGTCCGTCTGGGATACTACCGATGAAGTGGAGTCCCGCACGATGAGTCGTGCGGGAACCGGAGAAACATCGGGTTCTTTCCCGGAAATCAGGTCCAGGACTGCGTCGATGACGCGTTGGCCGAGCGTGGCGAAGTCCTGGCCGACTGTAGTGAGCGCCGGGGTGTAGTACTCTGTTCCGGATACGTTATCGAATCCGACCACTGATATATCTCGTGGGACGTTTATGCCACATTTATGCAAGGCTGCCAGGAGTCCTAGAGCCATCTCGTCATTTGCGGAAAAGACCGCGGTGGGGCGGTTTGCTGGTTCTTGGGTGGCGAGAGCGATTCCTGCTTGGAAGCCTGATTTGGCGCTCCAATCCCCTTCGGTTTCCTGGATTTTCACTCCGAGTTCGCTTGCCTGCGAAAGCGCGGCGCGACGCCGAAGTTGGGCATCTGTCCAGTCCTCGGGGCCGTTGAGGAGGAGGATGTGGTTGTGGCCAAGCTGAGCCAGGTGGCGGATAGCCGCCCGGGCGCCACCGCTTTGATCAACGCTCAAGGCTGATAGTGAATCAGTGCCTTCGACTTCGGGGCCGACCATGATGATGGGGACGTTGTTCTCAAATTGTTCGGCATAGCGTGACATGGATTCCCGTGCGGCAATAACAATAATGGCGTCAACTGAGCGTTCGAGGAATTGGTCGATGACTTCGCCGAATTCCTTCTCGTTGGCAGTGCGGATGGTGCCAAGCAGTGTGGTGTAGCCATGGTGGCGTGCGGCTTGTTCGAGGGAGGCGAGGGTGTGGGTGGGGCCGAAGAGGAAGGAGCCAACGGCGATAACCCCGATGAGGAAGGATTGGTTGGTGGCTAGAGTGCGTGCGGAGTTGTTCCTGCGGTAGCCGAGTGTGGTGATAGCGTCCTGGACGCGCTGGCGTGTTTCTGGGCGAACCCCGGGGAAATCGTTGACCACGCGGGAAACGGTTTGGTGAGAGACTCCCGCGATTTGGGCAACTTCTGCCATTGATGGCGCCCGTTTGATCTGAGCCACGAGGTTCTCCTTCGCATGTTGATAGGTGAATTCGCCATTACTGGTCGTGTCTTACGTTGTCACCCCGGCAGGCGGGGTGACGTCCGAAGATCAATGGAATGGCGAGTAATCGCACTTATGCAGTTTATATCGCCGCCAGAGTATTATCGCCCTTGCTATTTTTGAGTGTGCGACGTTAGACTAGCCGCAAGATGTTAGCGATAACATTCAGTGGTGGCAGATAGATGACACCCCGGATAGGCTCGTGCTGGATTTACTTGTGTGAAGTAAATCCGTAGACAATCTCGACTGCGTACTCGAAGGAGAGTGGCGTGATGGAACAACGTGATACCCAGGACTTGTTGCGTGGTGGCAAGGTTGGGCTTGGTATTGAGCTTGGTTCTACCAGGATTAAAGCGTGTGCTGTGTTGCCTGATGGGCGTCAGATCGCGCAGGGTGTTTTTGCTTGGGAGAACCATTTCAAGGATGGGCATTGGACGTACCCGCTTGCTTCTGTGTGGGAGGGGATTGCGGGTGCTTACGCGATGCTTGCTGGTGAGTGTGAGCGGAAATTTGGGGTGCGGCCACAGCGGTTTGTGGCTATTGGTATTTCAGCGATGATGCATGGATACCTCGCCTTTGATAAAAACGATCAGCTCTTGGTTCCTTTCCGGACCTGGCGGGATACCACGACGGGGCGGGCAGCACAAAAGCTGACGGGTCTTTTCGGTGTGACGGTGCCGTTGCGGTGGTCGATTTCTCACTATTATCAAGCCCTCCTCGATAAGGAAGAACATGTTGACCGGGTTGCGTTTTTGACGACGCTTGCGGGTTATGTGCATTGGCGCTTGACTGGTGAGAAAGTATTGGGTGTTGGAGATGCTTCGGGAATGTTTCCTATCACCGGCAGCGAGGATGCAGGCAAGGCAGATAGGCCTGGTTATGACCGGCGGTGTTTGGGCTTGTTTGAGGACGCGACCGGTGTTGATGTAGCGGGCTTGTTGCCACGTGTTTTGGTTGCCGGTGAGGTGGCCGGTGTGCTCACTGCTGAGGGTGCTCGGCTTCTTGACCCGTCTGGAGTGCTCCAGCCTGGTATTCGTTTTGCTCCACCGGAGGGGGATGCGGGTACGGGCATGGTTGCAACGAACGCGGTGCGCCCGCGCACGGGGAATGTTTCGGTTGGTACGTCTATTTTCTTGATGGCTGTCCTTGAGCAAGCGCTTACTTCTGCTCACCCGGAGATTGATCCTGTTACTACTCCGGTGGGTGATCCGGTGGCGATGGTGCATTGTAATAACGGTGCTGATGAACTGGCCCGCTGGGTAGAGTTGTTCGCTCAGGTCGCTCGCAAACTCGATGCCCCGAATGCGAGTCTCGACGCCGTGTATGCAGCAGTCTTGAGTGCAGCACTTGAAGGAGAAACAGACGCGGGGGGCGTTCTCGCTTTTAATAACCTGGCCGGTGAACCTATCGTGAGGTTGGATGAGGGTCGCCCGGTAGTTACCCGCTCCCCGGGAGCTGCCTTGACTTTGGGTAATTTCATGCGTGCCCAGGTGTATTCCACGTTCGCTGCCCTGGCACTAGGATTGCGGGTTTTGGATGGTGAGAATGCTGGGCTGGATGTTTTGTGTGCTCATGGGGGAGTGTTCAGAACGAAATTAGTCATGCAACGCCTGCTGGCCGCGGCGACCGGTACCCCGATTACTGTGCGTGAGGGTGCGGCTGAGGGTGGTGCGTGGGGGATGGCGTTACTGGCCTTGTTTACCGCGCGTGGGGGTGGGAACCTTGCTGATTTCCTGGACGAAGAAATATTTGCTTCTTCTACTGCTTCCACGATTGCACCCGCGCGGGCTGAGGTAGAAGGCTTTGCCAGGTTCCTTGGCCTGTACGAGAAAGGTTTGCCGATAGTGGGCACGGCGGTAGGTAATCTTCCGGCCTGGATGCCCGCAAGCGAGGACGATCTGGTGGTTGATAAGGAAGGGGACCTGTCATGAAACAGTTTTCGAGTGATGTGAGAGAGAAAATCGCGGTGACCCGCAAGGTTGTTAGTGATTTGCATGGTGAGTTGATTCGCTGGAATTTGGTGGTGTGGACGGCGGGGAATGTGTCCCAGAGAGTCGTTGTGGGGGAGGAGCCAAGCCTGGATGATTTGTTGGTTATTAAGCCGTCTGGGGTGCGGTATCACGAGCTTAGTCCGGAGAAAATGGTTGTCTGTGATCTAGAAGGAAACCTTGTCGAGGGGGATTATGCGCCGTCGTCGGATACCGCGGCTCATGCTTATGTGTATGCGCATATGCCCGAGGTTGGGGGGATTGTTCATACGCATTCGACGTATGCGACGGCGTGGGCGGCGCGTGGGGAAGAGATTCCTTGTGTGTTGACGATGATGGCTGATGAGTTCGGGGGTCCGGTCCCGGTTGGGCCTTTCGCAGTTATTGGTGATGATTCGATTGGGCGTGGGATTGTGGCGACGCTCCAGGGTTCGCGTTCGCCTGCGGTGTTGATGCAGAATCATGGGCCTTTCACTATCGGGGTGACAGCGGAGGCTGCGGTGAAGGCTGCTGCGATGGTTGAGGAAGTAGCGAAGACGGTGCATGTGGCTAGGAGTTTGGGAGAGCCTGTTGTGATCGCGGGGGAGGATATTGATCGGTTGTATGACCGCTATACCAACATCTACGGACAGTAAACCTGGCAAATAAATCGTGGCAAGGAACTACGAAAGAGTTTTTAACCAATACCAATCAGATACAAAGGAGTAACGATGAAGAATCCCTTCGATAACAAAGAGATCTGGTTCCTGACCGGGAGCCAATTCCTCTACGGTCCGGAGACCTTGGATCAGGTGGCATCCCAGTCGCAAACCATTGCGAATACGCTCAATGATTCACCGGATATCCCAGTGAAAATCGTGTGGAAACCAGTTTTGACAACATCCGAGGATATTCTCCGTACTTTCCTTGAAGCCGGCGCGAACGATAATGTTGTTGGGGTTATCGCCTGGATGCATACTTTCTCCCCGGCAAAGATGTGGGTACGCGGCCTGGAAGCATCCCGTAAGCCGCTCCTGCACTTGCATACCCAGATTGACAAGGTCATGCCTTGGGAACGCATGGATATGGACTTCATGAATCTCAACCAGGCCGCCCACGGGGACCGCGAATTCGGATACATCCTCACCCGTATGGGGGTGGCTCGAACAACAGTGGTCGGCCACTACACCGATAAGGAAGTCCATGAAGAAGTCGGCACCTGGGTGCGAGCCGCGGTGGGCTGGAACGAAGCACAACGCCTGCGGGTGGTGCGTTTCGGGGATAATATGCGCAACGTCGCGGTGACCGAAGGCGATAAGACCGAAGCGGAAATCCGTTTCGGTACCTCGATTAATACCTGGGGTATCAACGAGCTAGTCGAAGCCATCGATAAGGTCAGCGAATCCGATGTAGACGAACTCATTGAGGAATACCTTGATTCGTATGATGTTGATCCACAGTTGCGTCCGGGCGGGGAACGCGCCGAGTCGCTCCGGTATGGCGCTCGCCAGGAAATCGCATTGCGGGCCTTCCTGGAAGAAGCAGGTGCTGGCGCGTTCACCGATACTTTCGAAGACCTAGGAGCTTTGAAGCAGCTTCCCGGCCTTGCCGTGCAGCGTTTGATGGCCGACGGGTATGGCTTTGGTGCTGAAGGCGACTGGAAGACCGCTGTTCTCGTGCGCCTGGCGAAGGTTATGGGGTACGGGCTTGCGGGTGGTGCTTCTCTTATGGAGGACTACTCCTATAACTTGGTTCGTGGGCAGGAAAAAATTCTTGGTGCCCACATGCTCGAGGTATGCCCGAGTATTACGAACGACAAGCCGAGGCTGGAGATCCACGAGCTCGGTATTGGTGGTAAGGAGGACCCGGTTCGGCTAGTCTTCACTGCTTCTCCGGCTGAAGGCGTTGTTATCGCGATGTCGGATGTGCGAGATCGTTTCCGTTTGGTCGCGAATAAGGTGAAGGTTGTTGAGCCGGATAAGCCCCTGCCTAATCTCCCTGTTGCGCGGGCAGTATGGCAACCTCTTCCGGATTTCCAAACCTCAACTCGTTGCTGGCTGGAGACGGGTGCGGCCCACCATACCGCGCTTACCACCCAGGTCGGTATCGATGTGTGGCGTGCCTTCGCGAAGATCGCGGGTGTCGAGCTCGCGGTGATCGATGAGAACACCAAGTACAACTCCTTTAGCGAACACCTGCGCTGGAACTCGGTCTACTACCGAATCGAACAAAATCTGCAGGCGTAGCACATAGTCAAAGTAACGGCGGGCGGGCGGAAATGTTCGCCCGCCGTTTTCTGCAGAGATGAGATGAGTCGAAGCTACAAACTGGTGAGCACCTGACTCCATTGAGTCGCGTCAGGAAGTCGGGTTTCGTGTTATGTGGTGGGAAATATGAAGTGCCATGGTGAGCATTTTTATCCATACTTCACCATGGCCGTTCGTTGTCCGTGCTCATATCTGTGGCGGGCTCGGCCTCATCACCCTATTTCTCGTTTTCGGGTGAATCCTTTCCGTCATTTCGGAGAGGGAAGGGCGCGCGAATAAGTGGAATCGGATAAGAAGCCGCTTTGAGCGGATCCATGAGAGCATCCGTGATGCCAGCAGTAAAGCTTTCCAAACCTAGAACTTTGTAAAGCGCTTCGCGCCCAAACTTAGTCGAATCTGCGACGAAGAATGCTTCTGACGCGATGGACCGAATTTTCCGCAGAAGTTCGAGATTGTAGCTGGAATTTCCGTAGACTCCATTTTCCATCACCGAGCTTGCCCCAAAAACGGCAACGTTAACTCGGATGCGATCCAGCTGGTCCACGGCAACGGGACCCCACATATGAGTTTTCATGGGCAGGAGATCTCCGCCGATGAAAACCAGATTGAGGGATGGCTTTTTGAGGATTTCCATTCCGACCAGGAGGTCGTGGGTAACGACGGTCAGATTTCTATGTTGCAGTGCTTTCGCGACTTCCAGGCAGGTGCTTCCCGTGTCAATGAAAACCGTTTGCCCCTCGAGAAGCCTTTCGGCCATTGCGGGGCCAATAGCGCGTTTCTCTCGCAAGTGAGCAATGGGGATATCGTCGTCAGAATCATCCATGGCAGGTAGCGCGCCCCCGTGCGTGCGTTGTATTTTGCCATGTTCGGAAAGCCAGTCAAGGTCACGGCGAATTGTCGACACATTAACGTGAAAACGTTTTGCGAGCGAAGCGACTGATTGAAAACCCGTGTCTTGGAGAATTCGCAGGATCTGGTCTCGTCGACCCATAGCGCCTCCTAAAATGAATGGTGAGGTGCTAAAAACTCCATTTCCGCGCACCTCGCTTATGTTTTAACGTTTTTTAACGGGAACGTACCGCCACGCGGAGGAAGTAGTACGTCGTATCTATCATATCCGCCCTAACGGTACGGAAACGGATCACGTCGATAATTCTACAGGAAAACGAACTATTACGTGCACGAAATCGCGCAATAAAAAGCTGGTAACGGGCAAAAAGCTGTTGTAATATGACAACCGTGCGCAGTGGTGCGCGCATCGATTGAGGTCATAAAGGCGTGATCCGTTGGAATCAAGTGATTCCACCAAAATTAGGAGGTGCACATGAAGCTCCGTACATGTCTCGCAATGCTTGCCACGGGCAGTCTGTTCTTGTCCGCTTGTGGCTCGGTTGGCGGAGCGGGGAATAATTCTGGAGGGAATGCCGGTGCTGGCTCCCCGGATAACAAGACGATGGTCACCGTTGTCAAGGTGAAGGGAATCGCTTGGTTTGATCGCATGGATGAAGGTGTCGTCGAGTGGGGTAAGGAAAACGGTTACGATACCCGCACCGAAGGTGGCGACGACGTCAGTCCTGAGAAACAAATCCAGGTGATCCAGGACCTGATTGCGCAGAAACCCGCTGCGATCACCGTCGTTCCGAATTCCCCCGAAGCTCTATCAGCTGTTTTGGCGCAGGCTAAGCAGCAAGGAATTAAGGTGGTCGCCCACGAAGCCACCGGGATTCAGAATGTTGATATTGACATCGAAGCCTTCGATAACGTGAGCTACGGCGAACAGATCATGGAAAACATCGGGCAATGCACCGGTGGCGAAGGCAAGTACGTTCAGTTCGTTGGCGGGCTGACGGCTAAGACTCATATGGAATGGGTTGAGGCTGCCTATAAGTACCAGCAGGAGAAGTTCCCGAATATGCAGCGCGTCGAGACTCCTATCGAGAGTACCGACAACGAAACCGCCGCATACGAAAAGGCTAAGGAAATTCTTGGTAAGTACCCGGATATCAAGGCGTTCCAGGGCTCTGCGGGTAATGACGTGCCCGGAATCGCGCGCGCGGTAGAGGAAGCTGGTCTTCAGGACAAGGTGTGCGTGATGGGAACGTCCATTCCTTCCGCTGCCTCGAAGTACCTTGCTAACGGCTCTATTGACAAGATTTTCTTCTGGGATCCCGCTCTTGCTGGTAAGGCCCAGCTTGAAATTGCCAAGCGGCTCGCGAATGGCGAAACCATTGAAACGGGTACCGATCTGGGCATTGAGGGATATCGCTCCCTCAAGAAGCTCGAAGGGTACGACAACGTTTGGGTTGGTGATGCCTCAATCGAGGCCGATGCCGAGAAGGCTAAACAGTTCAAGTTCTAGAAGTTAATCGAATTGGTCGCGGGCCGAAGTTTCTTCGGGAAGTTACTTCGGCCTGCGACCTCACTAGGAGGAGTGTACGTGAACACTTCAGCTCAGTCTGATGCTTCTTATTTCTTAGAGGCAAGAGACATAGTGAAGACCTTCGATGGCGTTACTGCACTCGCCGGTGTCTCGTTGAAAGTGAAATCCGGTGAAGTACTGTGTTTGGCTGGCGAGAACGGTTGCGGTAAATCCACTCTTATCAAGGTCATTTCTGGAGTTCTCTCACCCGATAGCGGGCAGATTGTTGTCGAAGGGCATTCGTACAGCAAGCTGACACCGCTCGAGGTGATGGAGTTGGGAATCCAGGTTATTTATCAAGATTTCTCGCTCTTCCCCAATCTTTCAGTTGCGGAAAACATTGTCGTAACCCGCTCGGTATCGAAGCGTAGGAAGATCTTTAACCGGTCATCCGCTCGGGCTCGAGCCAAAGAAGTTATCGACAGCCTGAAGGTTCACCTCGATCTCGATGCCGAAGTGGAGTCTTTGTCCGTTGCGGATCGCCAGCTGACGGCAATTTGTCGAGCGCTGTGTTCGGATGCCCGGTTGCTCATCATGGATGAACCAACCACGGCATTGACGCAACGCGAGGTGAAGAGACTCTTTGCGGTGGTGGAGAATCTGCGCTCCCAGGGCGTTGCGTTAGTCTTCGTATCGCACAAGCTTGATGAAGTAACTCAGATCGCATCCAGGATTTCCATTATGCGATCCGGTGCGAACGTCGTCGAAAGCGCCGTCGAGGATTTCGATAACGAGAAAATCGCCGAATACATGACCGGCAAGACCCTCGATGTTTCCCGGCATGTGGTTACTCCCAAAGAAGGCGAACCGATGCTGCGGGTTCGCGGGTTGTCGTCGCCGGGCCGGCTCGCGGATATTTCCTTCGACGTGCGCGCCGGGGAGATCGTCGGTTTCACGGGTCTTCTTGGTTCCGGGCGTTCCGAGATCGCCGAAGCTCTCTTCGGCATTCTTCCCCATGACTCCGGGGAGATTTCGGTTGAGGGGAAGCCTGTAAAAATCACCTCGATTCAGGATTCCCTCAAAGCCCAGATCGGATATGTTCCTGAAGACCGACTCACGGAGGGCCTCTTCCTAGATAAACCCATTTCCGACAATATGATCGCGGCGTCGATTGATCGCCACACATCGAAGACAGGAACTCTTCAGAAAAAAGATATTCGCGAAACGATTGGCCAATACTTCAAGTCCTTGAAGATCAAGGCTCCGAATGTTGCGGCCCCGGTTCGATCACTTTCGGGTGGTAACGCACAACGCGTCGTCGTAGCGAAATGGCTTGCGCGGGAGCCAAAGGTTCTTATACTCAACGGCCCAACGGTCGGCGTGGACGTTGGTTCCAAGGCTGAGATCCTTCAGATTTTGCGCGAACAGGCGGAAAACGGAATCGCGATCATCATTATTTCCGACGACGCGCCAGAACTCGTTGCGTGTTGTAACCGCGTATTTATTACGACGGCGGGGCGCATCAGCAGCGAGCTCGTAGGCGATGAGGTGACGGTTGAGACGATCAGAGAGCGAGTAGTCGCATGAGAAAACAAATAACACGAGCGGGTAAAACTCCGATCTGGTCGCAGCTACGGGGCCAGAATAACGAGGGCATTCTCCTTGCTGTTCTCATCGTCCTCGTCGTCGTGATGTCAATTGTGAGTAGGGATTTCCTGCAAATCTCAACACTCTTCGCGATTATCAGATCGTCGATTGTTCCACTCATCTTCGCGCTCGGCGTTCTGCTCGTTATTATCTCGGGCGGGATTGACGTGTCCTTCGCGGCGATTGCGGTCTTCTCCGCCTATGCGACGGTGACTGCGCAGCTGACCTTTGCGGTGGATTTCGGTCTGATTGGTTCTTTCCTCTTCGCGATGGTGCTCGGAACCTTGCTGGGGCTCGTCAACGGTTACATCATCTCGAAATTCCGGCTCCCAACTCTCATCGTAACCCTAGGCACGCAGGGCATTTTCCAAGGTGTCCTCATGACTTATGTGGGCTCGCGGTATATTGCCGATCTTCCTGCGGGAATGGCAAGTGCCTCCACGGTTAACCTTGTTACCCTGCCTACTGCAAATGGCGTGGCGTTACTCCACGTCATGATTATTCCGGCGGTGGTACTCACTCTGGCGGTTAGCTGGCTCCTGAACAGAACCATGTTCGGACGGTTTATCTACGCCATTGGTGGTGACGAAGAATCCGCGCGGCGAGCAGGTATTAACGTCAAGAGTGTTCAGATGCGGGTGTACATGATCGTTGGCGTGATGGCCGCGATCGGGGGCGTTATCTACATGGTTATGGGGCGCTCCGCCAGTCCGAAAGAACTCATCGGCGGTGAGCTCGATATTATCGCCGCTGTTGTTCTGGGCGGCGCGTCAATCTTTGGTGGATACGGATCGGTCAAGGGCACCGTTCTCGGCGTGCTGCTGGTGCAGCTCATCAATAACTCCCTCATCCTCGTGGGTGTTCCAAGTGCGTGGCAGCGTGCAGCGGTCGGTGTTCTCCTCATCGTGGGTGTGAGCATCCAGGCCATCTCCGCTAAGCGCGCGCGGAAACAGGTTGGTGTTCTTCCGGAAGAGACAGTGAAATGATGACAGAAGTTAAGGATCCGACGAATAAGCTTTCGTCGCTCAATGAAAAGATCGACCGGTCAACAAAGAGATTTCACTCGACGTTCCGTATGAACCGATCTACCACTCAGATGCTATTGCTGCTGGTGGGAACCTTTGCGGTATTTGCTATTGCGAACCCGGAAACGTTCCTTTCCCTGGTGAACGTCCAGAATATGGCTCTTGCCGTTCCAGAAATTGGGCTGCTGTCCATTGCGATGATGATTTCTATGGTGACGGGTGGAATCGATCTTTCGCTGGTGTCCATCGCAAACCTCACCGCGATCACTATCTCAACGACGTTCACGGCGGTGGCGAATAGTGATCCAGCTATGGCTGAGAATCTGGGGATTCTCATTATCTTGCTCGGAATTTTGGTTGGTGTGGCAGCTGGTGCTTTCAATGGGTTCCTCATTGCGAAGATCGGAGTAACTCCGATTCTGGCAACACTGGGGACAATGCAGATCTTCAACGGTCTGGCGGTGGTGTGGACTGGCGGTAAAACGCTGTACGGCTCACCGAGCGCACTAACAGCTTTCGGGGTCAGTGCGGTTGCCGGCATACCTACATTGTTCTTTGTTTTCCTTGCCGTTGCCTTGGTTGTAGGGTTCTTGCTCAATCGTACACCTCTGGGCCTGCGCCTTGAACTGCAGGGCGCCAATCCGGTTGCGGCGCGTTATTCCGGAATCAAATCAAGCACGTTGCTGATGCGCAGCTATGTGCTGACCGGATTCATCGGTGCTTTAGCGGGCGTTGTGTTCATCGCGCGTAACCCAACTGCCTCAGCAGATTACGGCGCTTCCTACGTCCTACTCGTCATCGTGATCGCGGTGCTCGGTGGAACGAATCCTTCGGGTGGCTACGCCACAGTCTTCGGAGTTTTCCTGGCGGCCCTCACTCTTCAGATTGTGCGTTCTGGCTTTACCGCTATGCGGTTATCGCCATTCCAGTACGCGATTGCTCAGGGCGTCATTCTGGTTGCTGTATTGGTCATAGACAAAATCGACTGGAGGAAAGTTTTCCGTAGATCAACCCCTAAGAAAGTTTAAGTCCCCTTCCAACACAAAGGATTATCATGAAAAAGATTATTAATGATCCGAATAAGTTTGTCGATGAAATGGTCGAAGGCATCCTTTTAGCTGCGCCGGAAGACCTGAAGACCCCGGGCGATGATCTGCGAATTCTCGTGCGTGCAGATGCGCCAGTCGCCGGGCAGGTAGGAATTGTTACGGGCGGCGGCTCGGGCCATCTACCGCTTTTCAAAGGGTACGTCGGCAAGGGGCTGTGTTCGGGCGTAGCCATCGGCAACGTTTTCTCCTCCCCATCCTCGCAGCAATGCTACGAAGCAGCGAAGGCCGTAGACGGCGGTAAAGGTGTGCTCTTCCTGTATGGAAATTACGGAGGAGACGTCTTTAACTTCGATCTTGCTACCGATTTAGCTGAGCTTGACGATATCGAGATTAAAACGGTGCTCGGTCGCGACGACGTCGCTTCCCAGCCGAAAGAAAAGGCTGAAGACCGCCGCGGTGTTGCGGGAATCTTCTTCGCCTACAAGACCGCGGGAGCCTCGGCCGAACGTGGCGATGACCTTGAGACAGTCGCCGCAATCGCGGAGAAGACGGTGTCCCGGACCGCAACTATGGGTGTGGGGCTGTCTCCCACGATTCTTCCCACAACGGGCGAACCGAGTTTCGACCTCCCCGATGGGGAAATGGAAATGGGAATCGGGATCCATGGTGAACCGGGAATTCGGCGTGAACCGCTCCGTACCGCTGACGAAATCGCCGATGAAATTCTCGAGGCTATTGTCGCGGATCTGGAGATCACAGCGGGTGATCGGGTAGCCGTTCTCGTCAATGGCTTGGGAGCAACTCCCTTGGAAGAACTCTATGTTCTCTATCGCCGCGTGCATCAGCAGCTGACGGCCAAGGATGTTGTGATCGAACGCAAGTACATCGGCGAATACGCAACCAGTTTGGAGATGGCAGGAGCATCGATTTCACTCCTCAAGCTCGATGATGAAATTCTCGAGCTCCTCGACGCGCCTGCGCACTCGCCCTTCTTCGAACAAAAGGAACACTAATGAAAACTCCCGAACTTATCTCCACTATCAAAGAAGCATTGGGTTTGCTTATCAATTCTGCGGATGAATTAAGGGATCTTGATCAGCTGCTAGGCGACGGCGATTTGGGTATTACGATTTCGGCCGGTGCCAATGCCGTCATTGGCGCACTGGAATCGGCAGATCCCAATCAGAAGCCTTCGCAGGTGACACGAACCTGCGCCAAGGCTTTCGCGAATGCGAACCCATCCACTATGGCTGCGCTCGTTGCCGGTGGGCTTCTCGCTGGATCGAAGATCTGGGGCGATAAAGAAGAGATCTCGCGAACCGATGCTGAAGCATTCATGCGTGCTGCTGCGGAGAGTATCGCTCAACGCGGAAAGAGCAAGGTGGGGGACAAGACGATCCTCGATGCCATTGTTCCGGCGTGCGATGCGGTGCGCGATTGCCCGGAAGATGCGGATGCTACGGACGCAGCGATTAAAGCTGCTGCCGAAGCTGTTGTCACAACCCGTGATTTGCAATCGCGCCGCGGCCGCGCATCCTGGCTGCAGGACCGCTCAATCGGGCTTCAAGATCCGGGAGCTACAGCCTTCCTGAGGCTTTTGGAAGCCTGGCGTGATGCCATCGCCGGGGAAGTTTCCGAGCCTTTGGCACGCATGCAATAAACATACGAGTGCGGTGGGGGCGGAGCGATTGTCGTTCTGCCCCCACTTTTTCGATGCCAGATATCCGTGCCTTCTCTAGTAGAAACTCATTTGATCAACGCGTTCTCCACATAAACAAGGTGGAGCCTTACCCCGCGTGAAAGAGTGCGGAAAACGTGGCGCGCGCTATCCTCACCGTCACGCCACCAAATTCTCGGTACCATAGGGGAATGACCAGCGCGGAGCCGTGCCCCGCGCAGCAGGGCAAGTACAGGTAGGCCGCTCGCGGCCGTGACAAGGAGCCGCACAGTTGAGCCAATCGCAATCCTTCGCGTTCGATACCCAAACCCGTATCCCCAAGGTACGAATCGGGGTCGGTCGCGCGCACGGCAAGGCGATCCTATTCGGCGAACACGCCGTGGTTTACGGGGCCCCGGCAATTTCTCTCCCTGTTCATGTGCTTCCCGTTATCGCCAATGCCACCATCACCACCGGCGAATCCACGATTAGTTCCGAGCTTTATCGCGGTCCGGCCGCCTCCGCCCCGGAGCGCCTGAGTCCCGTGGTCGCCGCTATTGATGCCGGGCTCGATTTCGTGGCCCCGGGCAGCTCCGCCCACGTCACGATTTATTCCGATATTCCTTATGAGCGCGGGCTCGGCTCCTCGGCCGCGGTCGCTGCCGCGATTGTTTCGGCCATTGCCGACGCCGCGGGGGTGCGCCTTTCACCCGCCGAGCGTTTCCTCCTCATCCAGGTAGCCGAACGGGTGGCCCACGGTCGCCCCTCCGGCATGGATGCCCACGGCGTCGTCGCCGATACTGTTATTAAATTCCAGCGGCCGGACGTCACTCCGCTGATCGTGGCGCGCCCCCTTCACGTGGTGATCGGTGATTCTGGAGTGCCCGGCGCCACCCGGCAGGCTGTCGGCTCGGTGCGGGAGCTGCGTGAACAGTTCCCGGCGAAAGTGGAGACCCTGGTCGCGCGGCTGGCCGGATACGCGGCGGACGCGGAAATGCAGCTCGCGACGGGGGATTGGGCGAGCATGGGGGAAAATATGTGGCGCGCCCACGCGACCCTCGCGCAGCTCGGCGTCTCCTCCCCGGAACTCGATACTCTTGTAAACGCTGCTCACAGTGCCGGGGCGCTCGGTGCAAAGATGACCGGCGGCGGGATTGGCGGGTGCGTCATCGCCCTGGCAGAGAACAGTGCTCACGCGAAAGACATCGCCGCGGCGCTGAGCGCAGCGGGCGCGGCAAACGCCTGGTCCACCTGGGTGGAGGCCAGCAAATGAGCACCGCGCGCGCCCACCCGAATATCGCCCTCATCAAATATTGGGGGAAAGCGGATGACGAGCTCATGCTTCCCGCCGCACCTTCTGTTTCCCTCACCCTCGATATTTTTCCGACGACGACGACAGCCCGCCTCGCCCCCACCGCCCAGCGTGACCGACTCATTCTCAACGGCCAAGAAGCGAGCGAAAAGGCGCTTCGCCGGGTAGAGCGGGTGCTCGATGTTATCCGCGAACAGGCCGGGCGCAGCGAAAAACTGCTGGTCATCAGCGATAACGAAGCGCCGACCGGCGCCGGAATGGCCTCCTCGGCTTCCGGATTCGCGGCCCTGGCGCTCGCGGCCGCCACGGAATACGGGATGGATGTGAACACCGCTCACCTCTCTCGCCTTGCTCGGCGCGGTTCGGGATCGGCTTCGCGTTCGGTTATTAGCGGGGTGGCGCTCTGGCATGCCGGAACGGATGAAGAATCGTTCGCTGAGGAGATTCCGGCACCGCCGCTGGCCATGGTCTCGGTCGTACTCAACACTGCTCACAAGAAAATTACTTCCCGGGAAGCGATGGTCACCACCCGCGCTACCTCGCCGTACTACCGCGGCTGGGTGGAATCCACTCGCGATATGGCCGCGCAGATGGTGGAAGCCTGTAAGGCGGGGGATATGCGGCGCATCGGTGAGCTTACCGAGCTCTCCGCGCTGCGCATGCACGCCTTGATTATGAGCTCCGAACCGCCCATTCATTACCTGACGTCCGCGTCCTGGCGCGTTTTTGAGCTGGCCCGCACCCTGCGCGGCGTGGGTTTGGATGTGTATGCCACCGCGGATGCCGGCCCGAATGTGGTGCTCCTGACCCGCCCCGAGCTCGCCGCCGAAGTGGCACGCCACGCCGAAGCCCTCGGCGAAGTAAACATTGCTCACGCGGGGAACGGTGCTTACCTTGTAGCGGAACCGGAGTCTCACCGGGAGGTGCTGTGAGCGAAGCAGATAGCTTGAGCGGAGCAGATACAGAGCAGGCCTCCGCGCGCATCCACGCCAATGCGCCGGGCAAGCTCTACATCGCGGGGGAGTACGCCGTGGTGGAAGCCGGCCGGCCGGCAATCCTTATCGCGGTGAACCGTTTTATTGACGTGGTCCTCACCCCTGCGGAAGGCTCCGGCCTGGTGCGTTCGCACGGCAACGGTTTCGCGCCGCTCTACTGGCGCCACGAAAATGCACTTCCCGTTTTTGATGATATTGGTTCCGATTACGCTGCCAATGCCATCCGCACCGTGGAAGCGCTGCGCAGCGAACGCGGCCTGGAGGCCCGCCACTACAACCTCGATATCACCTCCGGCCTGGTGGAAGAGGACGGCCGTAAATACGGCCTGGGTTCCTCAGCTGCGGTGACGGTGGCCATCGTGGATGTGCTCAATCGTTTTTACGATCTCAAACTCACCCTGGAGGAACGCTACAAGATCGCGCTGCTTTCCGTTCTGGAGCGGGCCCCGCGGGCTTCGGGCGGTGATATTGCTGCTTCCACCTACCGCGGCTGGGTCTACTACCGCTCCCCGGACCGCGCGGGCCTGAGCGAATACGCGCGCAGCCACAGCGTGACCGAGACCCTGAGCGCACCGGCCTGGGATCCATGGGCGGTGGAATCATTGCCCGCTCCCGCCCGCGAAGAACTCCTGGTTGGCTGGACCGGCCTGCCCGCCTCCACAGAGCACCTGGTTTCCGGGGTGCAGGCCCGCTCGCGCGGCGCCTATTTCCCCGGTTTCCTGGACGAATACGAGGACGTGGTGGAACGCCTGGCCACCCAATTGCGCACTGGGGGCCGCATCGGCGCGGAGATCACCGCCGCGCGCCGGCTCCTGCGCCAGCTGGGCGCCAGCTCGGGTATCACCATCGAAACCGAGCGCCTGACTCATTTATGCGACGTCGCCGCCGAGCTGGGGGGAGCTGCCAAATCGTCCGGAGCTGGCGGGGGTGACTGCGGGATTGCCCTGGTGGGAAGCGATGTGGATAAAGACGCGGTATATCGGGGTTGGTGCGCGGGCGGCGTCGAACCGCTGAACCTCGCGGTGGTGGAAGGATGAGCACGGTGAATGCTGCCGGCGCGGCTGAGGCTAGCGCTTCGCGCGGTATGGGCCATGGAGCCAGTGCGCAGCAGGACACTTCCCGGGCCGCGCGTAAAGATGAGCATGTGGCCCTCGCGCGGGCTCAGGAGATCCGCCGTAATGATTTTGATTGTGTGGCGCCGGTTCATCACGCGCTTGGCGCGTGCGACGTCGCCGCGGTGGACCTGTCCACGCAGGTCGGGACCTTCACGTGGCCGGTGCCTTTCTATATCAACGGGATGACCGGCGGGACGGAAGCGACCGGGCGCATTAATCGGGTGCTGGCGATCGCGGCGCGGGAAGTGGGCGTGCCGATGGCCAGCGGATCGGCCTCGGTGGCCCTCGATGATCCGGCTACGGCTTCCTCGTTTACTGTGATTCGGGAAGAAAATCCGCGCGGTTTCGTTATGGGCAATATTGGGGTGGGGCGCAGCGGCGCGGATGCTCGGCGCGTGGTGGAGCTTCTGGACGCGGATGCCCTCCAGCTGCATCTCAATGCGGGGCAAGAAATTGTTATGCCGGAAGGCGAGCGGGAGTTTTCCGGTTGGCGCGCCTCGGTGGAGGAAATCGTGGCGCAGGCCGGCGTGCCGGTGATCGTCAAAGAAGTGGGATTCGGGATTTCACGGGAAACGCAGTGTGTGCTCGCGGATCTTGGGGTGCAGGTGGTTGATGTTGGGGGAGTGGGCGGCACGGATTTCGCCCGCATTGAAAACTCCCGGCGGGAAGCACGTGAATATTCGTATTTAGCGGGCTTCGGGCAGTCTGCCGCGCTGTGCCTGCTTGAGGCGGAGGCGGGAAGTGGGCTTGATCTGCTGGCTTCGGGCGGGGTGCGCAATCCTTTGGATGTTGTCCGTTCGCTTATTTTGGGGGCGCGTGCGGCCGGCGTGGCTCGCCAATTCCTTGAGCTGGCAGTTCAGGGGGATGAAGCCGCTGTGACAGGTTTGCGTTCCTGGCGGGATCAGGTGCGCGCGCTGCTGGCGCTGCTCGGGGCGCAGACGGTCAGTGCGGCGCGGCAGTGCCAGGTGTTTATTACCGGGGAGCTGGCCGAACGGGCCCGGCTGCGCGGCGTCGATCTTGAGGCGTATGCGCGGCGTGGACCTGTGGCAGATAACGTGGCCTAGTAAATAGCTCGGTAAACAGAGCTGATCGCTCATCGCTTCTCACATCGGGCCTGAATCCGGATATAGTGGAGCAAAATGAAGGTGCGGATCCCGGTTCTGTCTAGGCGTTTGGTTTGGCTGGTTGTGAGCCGACGGATCCCGTGTGGAATACCTTGTTTGGGGAGGATGAGCGACGTGATTACGGGGAAGGAAGCGGTACGCCTCGCTGCTGAGCGTAAGCGTAAGTATTACCCGAGATATACGATTTATTCTCATGGGTGGTTGGAAGACGACGAGTATTATTGTCCTATTTTATTCGTTAAATATCCGTCAAAAGGGCCGCCCCGTTTTCTTGTGAACAAGCAGACCGGCGAGGTTGAGGAATTTCAATATCTTCCTAATCGACCTATTGCTGCTCGGTTGAAGGCAATGAAGCGAACTAAGTATTTGTTCCGTAGGGTGATTATTCGCCCTCGACGATTCCCTCGGCGGCGTGAAGATTAAAGCGGTTCGCATGCTTGTGTGAAGTGTGACGGGTCGTCAGATCCTGGACCGGAGAGGCGCCGCTTTGGACACAGAGTGTCGATGCTGACCTTCATGATTTTCCTTCCTAAAATGTATAAGAAGTAGAAGATGTATAAGATGTAAAAAGTAGTAAAGGTCGAGATTTGCGGATAAGGATTGCGACTGATCCGTTCAGATCAACAGGTAATTTGAGGGCCGTCATATCATCTTCTCTTTGACTCGTCCGTAGTGGATAGCGCTGAGCTACTCGTTTCCTGCGGTATTTTCCGGGAACTGTACTGCGCTCGTACGACACGTGAAGTACATCTGTGAAAAACATACCGTCTCCCGCAGGGGCTCCTGTGATTGTTGGGGTACGTGAGGTTACCGCGTCTGAGCGTTGTGTCTGTGTAGAACGACGCCGCACCGCAGTCGCACTTGACCTGCCCTAATAACCCCACTCCCGCACCGCCTTATGAGATGTCCCACAGGGGTGCTTCTCTTATCAACTGGATTTCTGCGCGATGAGCGCCTAACGTAATCCCCATGGCGAACAGGACCACTCAGATGCACACCGCGATGCGCGGTGCCTGCGTGCGTACCTGCATGTGCCCCATGTGTTGCATGTGTTGCTGTCGCTAGTTCGCCAGCGGAACCCGAAAAATTAGTTGCCCCATACTGAAGACCGGGCATTTTCGGATAAGCCAGCGCGGACAAGCGGTACCCCGGTGTTCAATTCCCGGGGACTAACACAAATGTGGATAATGCGATGTCCGCGGTGGCACGGCCTTGCGTTTCGTTCCCAAAATCCCGCATTATCCACGGTCAACCCAACACCAAGTAAGGAAGAACCGTGGCAATTGCACAAACCTCACGTATTCGTCGTCGCGTCCTGGGCGGGCTGTCCGCCCTGGCGGCGCTCACCATGGCCCTTACCGGGTGCTCCAGCCCGGATCTATCCGGCTCGGGTGACTCCGCCCCCGGTACCGCCGCGGGTACCGGGGCCGGTGCGGAGAGCGCCACCGTGGGGGCCCGCACCCCCGAACAGATCAAAGAAGCCGGCTCGATTCGCATCGGCACCTTCGCGGACAAGGCACCTTTTGGCTCGCTGGTCGGGAAAAACACCTACGAAGGCTACGACATAGTTTACGGTGAGCGCCTCGGCAAAGACCTGGGTGTCAAGGTCGAGTGGGTCCCGGTGGATGCCTCCTCGCGCGTGGAATTCCTCAAGTCCGGAAAAGTCGATATTATTCTCGCGAACTTCACGGTGACTCCCGAACGCGCCGCGCAGGTGGACTTCGCCAATCCCTACATGAAGGTCTCCTTCGGTGCCGTTTCCAGCGCGAAGGAGCCGGTGCGTTCGGAAGCGGAACTCGCGAATAAAAATATTATTATCGTCAAGGGCACCAGCCAGGATGCATGGATTACCGCGAACCACCCGGAATGGAAGGTGACTAAGTACGAGCAATACACCGAGGCCACCAATGCCCTTACCGACGGACGCGGGGACGTGTGGATCACGGACAACACCGAGGCCCTCGCCTTCACCGAACAGAACAAGGATTTCGTGACCGGAATTGCTTCCTTCGGGGAAGAATCCACCATCGCTGCCGCCGTGCAGCAGGGAAATACCGAGTTGCGCGACTGGATCAATAACAACCTCGTGGATCTTGGCAAGGAGAACTTCTTCCACAAGGACTTCGAGCAGACCCTCGCCCCGGTCTACGGCACCGCGATCTCTCCCGATGAACTCGTCATCGAGGGAGGGGCTCGCTAACAGTTCCCTCCTCCCTCACGCGCGGGCCGCCCGGCCTCAGCTAGCCGCCCGGGCGGCCCGCGCCGGGGGAGAGTGAACATCAAGCGAGGATACCTATGGATCTATCAGTACTGAGCGAAGCGTGGCCCCTGTACTTGCAGGCCATGCTCGTCACGCTCCGCATCGGCGCCATTGGCGTGGCCGCCTCCCTCCTCCTCGGCTGGGTGTGCGCGGCGCTCGCGCATTTCCGGGTGCCTATCGCGCGCCAGCTCGTGGCCATCTACATCGAGCTCTCGCGCAATACCCCGCTTCTTGTCCAGCTTTTCTTCCTCTATTTCGGCCTCCCGAAAATCGGCCTCACCCTCACCGGGGAAACCTGCGCGATTATCGGGCTGACCTTCCTGGGCGGCTCCTATATGGCCGAAGCTTTCCGCTCCGGCTTGGACTCGGTGCCGCGCATCCAGCGCGAATCCGCCCTCGCCCTCGGGCTCACCCGCCGCCAGGCCCTCACCCGGGTCCTCCTCCCGCAGGCCGTCGCCGTGGCGATGCCGGCACTCACCGCGAATATTATTTTCCTCATCAAGGAGACCTCGGTGGTGTACGTGGTTGCCGTTCCGGACCTCATGTACCTGGCCCGCGAACATATGGGCCTGCAATCCACCACGCAGGAAGCGCTGTTCCTCCTTACGGTGTGCTACACGATTATTCTGCTCCCCATCGCCCTCGGAGCACGCTGGCTGGAAGGGAGGATGCGCCGCTATGCTGCCGTTCGCTAACGTCACCCTCGCTTCTGTATCCGCATATGTTACGACGACGCACGGCGCGCTCGCGTCCCTGCCCGCTCGCTTCACCTCCGCACCCGCGCCCACCGTTCCGATTAGCGGCGGGGAAGGCTGGCGCCCACTCCTCGATCCGGAGAATCTTTCCCTCCTTTTCCAAGGTCTGTGGGTCTCGGTGCGCATCGCCCTCATCGCGATGGCGCTGTCCCTTGTATTTGGCACACTCCTGGGCCTGGTTATGGACGTGCGTTCGCGCCTGGTCCGTTTCCTCACCCGCGCCTACGTGGAGGTGCTGCGCATCATCCCGCAGGTGGTGCTCCTCTTCATCGTCTATTTCGATTCCACCCGTACCTTCCACCTCGATATGTCCGGCGAGCTCGCTGCGATTATCGTTTTCACCCTGTGGGGGACGGCGGAGATGGGGGACCTGGTGCGCGGCGCCATTGCCGCCGTACCCGCCCACCAATACGAATCGGCCCACGCGCTCGGGCTGTCCACTCGGCAGCTCCAGCGCCACGTGATTCTTCCGCAGGCGATCCGCCAGCTCATCCCCCTCACCGTCAATCTCACAACCCGCATGATTAAAACGACGGCGCTTGTTTCCCTCATCGGCGTCATCGAAATCCTCAAAGTTGCCCAGTCGATTATCGACCGGGAACGCTTCGACTACCCGGATGCCGCCCTGTGGATCTACGGCGCGGTCTTCCTCATCTACTTCGTGGTCTGCTACGCGATCTCCGCCTATTCACGCCACTTGGAAAGGAAACTAGCACTATGACAAGCCCGGCATATTCCCAGCCCCTCGACCCTGAACTCGCCTCCGACTCGCGCTCCCTAGGCACCACATCCGCTCCCGGCCAGCGCGCCCTAGGCGGCGCATCCGCCCCCAGCCCGCTCGCTTTGCGTGGCGCGGCCGGGCACGCACAAACGCTGCGTTTAGTGGACGTTGATAAAACCTACCCGAATGGCGTGCATGCCCTGCAAGGGGTCTCGCTTGAGGTGGCGCCTTCCGAAGTTGTTGTCGTCGTCGGCCCATCTGGATGCGGCAAATCTACGCTGCTGCGCACCATTAACGGACTGGAGGATATCCAATCCGGAAGCATTTCCTACGGTGAGCAGAACCTCGCGGAACCGGGCACGGACTGGACCGCGGCGCGCGCCCGCATCGGGATGGTTTTCCAGAATTACGAACTGTTCTCGCACCTGTCCGTCCTCGATAATCTGCTCCTGGCCCCGCGGGTGGTGCGCAAAGCGCCCGCCGGACCCACGCGTGAACGCGCCCTGGCACTGCTGGAACGAGTGGGGTTGGCGAACCGGGCCGATGCGCGCCCCAGTCAGCTTTCCGGCGGGCAAAAGCAGCGGGTGGCGATTGTGCGCGCGCTCATGATGGAGCCGGAGGTGCTGCTCCTGGACGAAATCACCGCCTCGCTGGACCCGGAGATGGTGCGCGAGGTACTCGACGTGGTCCTCGAGCTGGCCGGCGGCGGGATGACGATGCTGCTCGTCACCCACGAAATGAGTTTCGCGCGGGCGATCGCGGACCGCGTGGTCTTCATGGACGCCGGGAAAATCGTGGAAATCGATAGCCCCGAGCGCTTCTTCACCAGCCCCGCCTCGGAGCGCGCCCGTGCCTTCCTCAAGACATTCGTTTTTGAGCCGGTAGACTGAGCGGCGTGACTGACTCGAGAATCACCCCGGACTCGCAGACCCCCATCCCCACTAAATGGGTGGGCCCTATTCACATCTCCGGCCCCGTCCTCAGCGGCGCCGTGGAGGTTCCGCTCGCCACCTACGAAACACCGCTGTGGCCTTCGTGCAACCGCGGCGCGGATGTCTCGCGCATGGTGGAGGGTGGCATCCGCGTGTGCGTGGCCGATGAGCGCATGTCTCGCTCGGTGCTTTTTATTGCCGACGACGCCGCAGCGGCTCTCCGCGCGGTCACCGACATCGCGGCGCGGCGTTCCGAGTGGGAACGGGTGGTGGCCGGGCAGTCGCGCTTCGCGCGCCTGCTGGATATCCACCCGGAAGTGGTGGGGAATTTGCTTTTTGTGCGTTTCGAATTCTCCACCGGGGATGCCTCGGGTCACAATATGGCCACCCAGGCAGCTGAAGCTCTTATGGGTGCAATATCAGCGGTGTGCCCGGAGCTGACCTACGGGTCCATTTCCGGGAATTACTGCATTGATAAAAAGCCCTCCGCCGTCAACGGGATTCTGGGGCGCGGGCGGCGCACCATCGCGGATATGTTCATTCCGGATGAGGTGATCGCCAAGCGGCTGCGCAGTGACGCGCACCGGATTGCCGAGCTGAATTACCGCAAGAACTGGGTGGGCTCCACGCTCGCCGGGGCGGTGCGTTCGGCAAATGCCCACTATGCCAATATGCTGCTGGCGGTGTACCTGGCCACCGGCCAGGATGCCGCCAATATTGTGGAAGGTTCCCAGGGCTTCACCCACGTGGAAGAACGCGCAGGCGGGCTCTATGTATCCTGTACCCTCCCGAATCTCATCGTGGGAACTGTGGGGAACGGCAAGGACCTGCCAGGTATTGAAGCGGTCATGGAACGTATGGATCTGGCGGATCGGAGCCGGCCGGCCGGGGAGAACTCCCGGCGCCTGGCGGCCATGATTGCCGCCACCGTGCTATGCGGGGAGCTATCCCTGCTGGCTGCGCAAACGAATCCGGGTGAGCTCATGCACGCGCACCGTAAATTTGAACGCGGCGGGGCCCCCGCGCCCCGTGCGGCTCAGCAGCAGCCACGCGTTAAGGAGAACTAAGTGAATATCGGTATTGACGCACTTGCCTGCGCTACTTCGCATTACTGCCTACCGCTCGCGGATATGGCGGAGGCTCTGGACGTGCCCGTGGGCAAGTACCACGTGGGGCTCGGCCAAGAACATATGAGCATCCCGGCCCTCGATGAGGATGCCGTCACCCTGGGGGCCCAGGCCGGGGCGTGCCTTTTGACCGCCACCGGCACGGAGGGAATCCGCACCGTCATTTTCGCCACCGAATCCGGGGTGGATCAGTCGAAATCTGCCGGGGTTTTCCTGCACGCGCTCCTCGGGTTGCCGCGCCATGTGCGCACCGTGGAAATGAAAGAAGCCTGCTACGGGGGGACCGCGGCGCTACAAAGCGCCCTCGGTATTGTGGCGCGCCACCCGAAAGAAAAAGTGCTGGTTATCGCCGCGGATATCGCGCGGTACGCGGCGGGCGGATCCGGGGAACCCACCCAGGGAGCCGGCGCCGTGGCTTTCCTGGTGAGCGCGCAGCCGCGCCTGCTGACTATCCCCGCGGTGAGCGGCGTTTACACCGCGGATATCAACGATTTCTGGCGCCCGAATGACTCCAGCACCCCGCTGGTAGACGGCCACCTCTCCATGGATGCCTATATGGATGCCCTCACCGGGGCCTATGATGACTACCTCGCCCAAGGCGGCATCCCCGCAGCTCAGCTGGCTCGTTTCGTGCACCACCAGCCCTTCGGGAAAATGGCTCGCAAAGCCCACGCCCGTCTTATGGCCCATACGAACGATCCGCGCGGAGATGAGGTGATCGAAACCGGCCTCACCTACGGGCGCCAGATCGGCAACTCCTACACAGCCGCCCTCTATATTGGCATCCTTTCCCTCCTCGGTACCGACCCGGCCGATCTGACCGATACCCCCATCGGGCTCTTCTCCTACGGCTCGGGGGCGGTGGCGGAATTCTTCGCCGGTATCCCGGTGGCCGGCTACCGGGAGCGGCTGCGGGAAACCGGGGCGGATGCCGCGGGAATCGCAGCGCTGCTCGCCGCGCGGGAAACTATCGATTTCCCCACCTACCGGGTTTTACACGGTGCTCTGCGCACGGATTCCGCCGATTTTTCGACGCCGCCGCAGACCACCGCACCTTTCCGCTTCGCCGGGGTGAGTTGCGGGGTGCGCCAGTACGAGGTGCGGGCCGAGGGGTAATACGCCAGGCCGGGGCGAAGCCGGCGCTCAAAATCAGGGCGGAGCCGCGCGCCACGTGAACACCGCTGGGCAGTGGGGAGTGGAGCGGGGCAGCGTCGTCGTACCAAGATGGCGACACCCACATGTACGGCACCCCGCAAAATAATCGTATGCCGTAGTGAAAGTCGACCATACTGGAGGTGAGCTACCCGCACCACCCCGGGCGAAACTCGGGAGTCTCCGAAATCTGATACAGTTTTTCTGCGCGTGTCAAGTGACGAAAGACTTAGGAGACAGTACGATGGGGAACATGACTCAACGACCCGCAGATGTGGAACCGAACTGGAGCGTCTCCGGCGGCGACCACCATCCTGATACCGAATACACGATTTACACAGTTGTTCATCGCCCGGCCGGTAGCCCGGCCCCCGCGGATCTTTCCAATGCCACGGCGCGCATTGATGAAGTTATTGCCGCGCACCCGGAAGTCACCCTGCGTGGCTTCTACGATCTGTCCAATTTGCACGAGCATGCCGATCTCATGGTGTGGGTGCACGGGAAAGACCTTGCCCCGCTCCAGGATTTCATGCGGGACCTGCGCACCACTCCGCTTTTTGAGAATCTTGATGTGACCTGGCAGGTTCCCGGTGTGCACGTGGCCGCGGAATTCAACCGCATGCACGCCCCGGCCTTCCTG
Organism: Actinotignum sp. usb-actsch-213; assembly: GCF_059085665.1. Lineage (NCBI taxonomy): Bacteria > Bacillati > Actinomycetota > Actinomycetes > Actinomycetales > Actinomycetaceae > Actinotignum > Actinotignum sp. usb-actsch-213. Next base: position 19,811 of record NZ_JBHNSQ010000006.1, on the reverse strand, counting down.
GTGGGTGATAAGCCGCTGAGCTGGCTGTGTACCTATCCCTTCGTGCGGCACGCGGAGTGGTACCTCATGGACGGCAAGGAACGCGCCGTGCACCTGCGTGAACACGGCATGGCCGCCTCGAAATTTGAGGGCATCCTCGCCAATACCGTCGCGTGCTTCGGGATGTCGAATTACGAGTGGATGCTCGCTTTTGAAGCTGAAGATCCCACCCAGATTGTGGACCTCATGCGCGCCATGCGCTACACCCAGGCGCGGCGCTGGATGAAGCGTGAAACACCCTTCTTCTTCGGGCGCCGCTGCGAAACCAGCGAGCTCGCCAAGATTCTGCGCTACGAAGCCTAAACAGTGCTTATTCCGTGAGCGGTGTTTACCACCGCGGAACGTGCACGGATAAGCAGCGCTTACACAGGAGATTCATGGACTACCAAGCCAGTCAACAGACCAGCGCCGCCCTGGTGGCCGAACGGAAAGCTCCGCGTGCCACGCGCATCACCCGCGCTCCGGGCGAGCATATTTTGGCGGGAAGCCCCGCCGTGCAGCACGCCGCCGCGCGCGGGGAGCACTGGGTGAGTGAACCCACCGCCTATGACGCCATCGTGCTCGCTTCCTTTGGCGGGCCTAACGGTCAGGAAGACGTACTGCCCTTCCTCCGCAATGTCACGGCAGGGCGGGGCATTCCCGATGATCGCCTCGAAGAAGTGGCGGTGCATTATCGGCTCAACGGGGGCAGTTCGCCCATTAACGGGCAAAACGCGGCCTTGCGTGCCCGCCTGGAAAGCGAACTTGCCCGGCGCGGCCACAATATTCCCGTCTACTGGGGCAACCGCAATTGGGAACCCTATATTTGGGAAGTGGTGCGTGAGGCATACGAGGATGGCCACCGCACCCTGCTGGCGGTGCCTACCTCGGCGTATTCGGGATATTCCTCCTGCCGCCAGTACCGGGAGGATTTCGCGGACGCGCTCGAATACGCGCAGATCCCCGAGGATATGCGGGTGGATAAACTGCGGGAGTTCTTCGATCATCCCGGTTTCGTGGTGCCCTTTATTGAGGGCCTTGCGGCTGCCTATACGCAGATGCGGGAGCGCGGTTTCGCGGCGGAAGAGATTGAAGTCCTCTTCACTACGCATTCCATTCCCAACCGCGCCAATGAGCTTTCCGGCCCGCCCGAACTGGGCGGTGGGCTCTACCTGCGCCAGCACGAAGCGGTGCGCGATGCCATCCGTAGCGCGGTGGAGGATCAGGTGGGGGCTCGCCTGAGCTGGCAGATGGTCTTCCAGTCCCGTTCCGGCCCGCCGCATATTCCGTGGCTGGAACCCGATATTAATGATGTTATTGAAACGTTGCCGGGGCGCGGGCGGCGGGCTGTCGTCGTCGTTCCTATCGGTTTTGTATCCGATCACATGGAAGTGCTGTGGGACCTCGATAATGAGGCCCGGGCGACGGCGCAACAGTGCGGCCTAGCTTTCGCGCGGGTTTCCACCCCGGAAGAGCATCCGGCTTTCGTGGCCGGTCTGGCGGATCTGGTGGAGGAACGCCTGGAGGGGCGTCCGCGCGCGCAGCGGGCCCACCTCACTGAGATGGGCCCGTGGTTCGATCTGTGCCCGGCGCATTCGTGCCGGAATCCGCACCTGCCCGAATTGCGCGCCATTGGCGGCTTTATCGGGGAAGGCGTGGACGCGTAATTATTCGGTGGCCTCGGCTGCTGCGGTACCGGTAGCGCAGCTATCGCCGGCAGCCAGCCGTTTCGTTTCGCCTTCTACCTGGCGTGCGGCCTGCTGGGCAACCTCGGTGTCCACGCTTTCCGGGAAGAGCACCGCGCGGTAGTAGCGCAGCTCGTCGATGGAATCGTAAATATCACCGAGCGCCCGGTGGTGCCCGAACTTCTCCGGCGACACAAAATACGCCTTCGGGTACCAGCGCTTCGTCAGCTCCTTAATGGAGGAGACGTCAATAATGCGATAGTGGAGGTAATCGACCAGCTCAGGCATGTATGCGGTGAGGAAGGTCTTATCGGTCCCCACCGAATTACCGCCCAGCGGCGCCTTACCTTCCGGCACCCGCTCCTTGAGATAGGCAAGCACCTGGCTTTGCGCCTGCGCCACACTCACCCCGGTTTCCCATTCCTTGATGAGACCGGAGGAGGTATGCATATCGCGCACAAAATCGTTCATCTGCGCGACCGCCGCAGCGGAGGGCTTAATAATAATATCGATGCCCGCGTCCACCGGGTGGAGGTTGCCGTCCGTCACAACAACGGAAATTTCCACCAGCTCATCAACGCGGGGATCCAAGCCTGTCATTTCGCAATCGATCCAGACAATCGGATCGTTTAGATCGTGGTAACTCACCCCTCCATTCTAAGCACACGCGTGCGAGCGGGCGGATGCGGTCCGCGTGGGATGGGATAGCACGACGACGCCGCCAGCTGGCAGCGGGGACTGTGGCCACGCGGGCGGTGCTGCCGGGCGACCCGGTCACCCGGTGCTGCCGGGTGGTGCCGCGGAACAGCCCGAAACAAAAGCGCCCCCGAAAGGATTCGAACCTTCGACCGACGGATTAGAAGTCCGGTGCTCTATCCACTGAGCTACAGGGGCCTGGCGCGCTGCGCCTGGCGCAGAAGCGGCGCTCTTAATGTACCCGAATCGGCGGCGGGGTTAAAACTACGCGCCCGCGTCAAAATGGTGAACAATAGAGGGGTGGCTCAATATCGTGATGTTCCTCGTCTTATCGCTCGCACTATCGACGCGCTCGATAAAGCGCGCTTTCCCCTTGCCCTGCCCGGATCGCGCGATATCGAAGCGGAGCGCACCCAGCTCATCACCCAGCTGAAAAACCGGGTGCTCCCGCGGATGGAACGGGAAGCCACCCCTGCAGTGGTGGTGCTTGGCGGCTCCTCGGGAGCCGGGAAATCCACTCTCTTCAATTCGCTTTTCGGGGAGGAACTCTCCGCCGCCTCGGTGCTGCGCCCCACCACCCGCACCCCGGTGATCGCCGTGCACCCGGATGATGCTCCGCTCCTGGAAGGCCATGTGCTCACCACCCTGGCTGAGGTACGTGAAAGTGCCGGCGCAATCCCCGGGCTGGTGCTGGTAGACGCCCCCGATCTTGATTCCGTGGACGCGGATAACCGCGCACTGGCCCGTACCCTCCTCAATAGCGCGGACCTGTGGATTTTTGTGACCACCGCCTCCCGCTACGGGGATGCCACCGCCTGGTCGGTGCTCACCGATGCGCACGGGCGCGGGGTGACCACCGCGGTGGTACTTAACAGGGTCCCGGCCAGTGCTGCCCGCACGGTGCGCGCGGACCTGGCGCGCCGGATGGAAAACTCCGGGCTGGGGGACTCCCCGCTCCTCATCGTGGCCGATAACGGCCCCACCGCCGGGCTCCTTCCCCCCGCTAGCGTGGCCGAGCTGCGCCAGTGGCTCGAATCCATGTCCGAAACCGGCTTCGGTCAGGCCCTCATCACCCGGGCGGATGCCGCCATGTTCCCGCATATGGGCGAACGCCTGGAGCACATCGCCGCCGCGGTGGAAATGCAGGCGGAAGCCGTGGAACACCTGCGCTCCGTGGTGGAGCAGTCCGCGACCGCCCCGCGCGAGGCCCTGCGCAAAGCCGCCCTCAGCGGACGCTTCGGAGCCGGGGCACCCACCACCGCCTGGCTTTCCGCCGCCTCCAGCGGTGGGCCACTAGCAGGTATTAACCCGGCCGCCAGCCCCGGCCTGGGGGCGCGCGGGCGTATCGGGGCCCGCGACGCCGCCATGACCACCGTGTTTGAAGCGGTCCGCACCGCCGCGGATGTCACCCTCACCCAGCAGCTCAGCGATGCCAGCGACGCAATTCTTAACGCTTGGGCGGGCGGGGTGATTGACACTCGCGAACTCGCGGCAAGCGCTCGCGCCGCCCTCGATCTGGATGCCATCCGTTTCCGGGCCTTCTCCGCGTGGATGAGTTACCTGAAGGCTACCGCGCAGGCCGCACCGCAGAATCGCTGGTTCGGCACCGCCGGGATGGCCGCGGTACTCGGGGCCGCGGCCGGGGGAGTGAACGGGGCACGCAGCCTAGCCGACGGGCTCTACCGGGGCGGGGCTGTGCGCGAGGCCCGCGAAGAACTAGCCCGGCTCCTCGACGGGGCAATCACCGAGGTCACGGAAGTATTTCGTAACCAGCTTGGCGATGTGGAGCTCGGTTCGGGGCGCACGCTCCGGCTGCGTGCCGTCGAATTTAAAGACAGGTTCTAGTGGAGGAAGGGAAGAAGCTCATGGACACAGCCACCGTGACCGCGCGCTTGGAGCAGCTGCGCGGCGTCGTCGCTCAAGGAAAAGATCTATTCGATCCGTATGTGCTGCAGCGCGCCGAACGGGAACTGGAGGAAATCTCCGGGCGCCTGGAAGCTGGGCTCGGCCTGACGGTGGCGGCGCTCGCGGGTGGCACCGGTTCGGGGAAGTCCACGCTCTTCAATGCGCTTACCGAGCTCAATTTCGCGGACGCGGGGGACGTGCGGCCCACCACCATGGATATCACGGCCTGCGTCTGGTCCGCGGCGGCCCGCCCCGTGCTCGAGGCGCTCGGCGTGAAACCGGAGCGCACCATTTCCCATAATTCGCTGTTGAGCAGCTCGAAGCGCGAGCTTGATTCCCTGGTGCTCCTTGACCTGCCCGATCACGACTCGGTAAGCCTGGGTAATTCCGCGCTCGTCAACCGCATTTTGCCGCTCGTAGACGTGCTGGTGTGGGTGCTCGACCCGCAAAAATACGCCGATCACCTCATTCACGATTCCTATATCGCAGCGATGCGTGAGCGCGCCGACCGCATGATCGTGGTCCTCAACCAGATCGACACCCTCCCGGAGGGCGGCACGGAGGCCATCACCACGGATATCCGCAAGCTGCTGCGCGCGGACGGCATCGCTGATTCTGTCCCGATTTTCCCGGTCTCGGCGCTGCACCGGCGCGGGCTGGAGCCGCTGCGCGACGCCCTGGAGAAGGCAGCTGGGATTACCAATGCCGCGCTGGAGACCACCTCCGCGTATCTTGACGAGATCGGGGCGCGCCTGGGGGAGGGCCTCGAGGCCGCGCCGGTGCATCTGGAGGCGGAAAAGGCCGAGGAGATCGCACGCGGGCTCTCGGTGGCTTCCGGGGTGCCGGCGGTGGCCGAGGCGATTGCCGGGGTGGGCTGGCATGCCCGCGCGGTGGCGCCGCCCGAACAGCCCGCCGCCGCGGTGGTGGATGCGCATCGCGAGGCCTGGCTCGCGCACGCGAGCAGCGGCCTGCCCCAGCTGTGGGCGCGCCGCGTGGATGAGCAGGTGAGCGACGCCGCGTCCCTACGCCGCGCCATTGGTGGTGCTTTGCGCGCCGTTCCGGTGCGCGGTGGCGGGCGCGGGGCCCTGCTGGGCGGTGTGCTCGCCGGGATACTGCTTGCCGCGGTGTGCGTTGGCGCGGGCGTCGCGGCGCTGGCGCCGTGGTGGGGGGCGGTTCTTGGTGCGGTGGTTGCGGTGCTGTGCGGTTTCGCCCTGGGATGGTGGGCACGACGCCGCAGCGCAGCTGCCCGGGCGCGGGCCTACCAGCGCGCGGTGAATAAGGAGCTGGGCGCGGTGGTGGAGAAGCATTGCGTTGCTCCGGCGCGGGAGGTGCTTGACCAGTACGCGCGCGTGCGCCAGGTGGTGCGCGGGGAGTAGCGACAGCAGTGCGTTTAGCTAAAGCTTCCCCACGAGTGGGCTAGGCAGTAGGGTTGGGCTATGAGTGTGAGTCGCGTTGATGAAACCCGTGAGCGCGCTGCCGAGCTTGCGGGCGATTATGTGACCGTCGCGGCGCAGGAAGCTATCGAAGATATCCTCGATGTTGTCGAAGCGGAAAACGCATGGGCTGATATTGAGTCTGGTAAAGAACGCCTTATACCTTTTGGCGAGGTTATGCGTTCACTTGAGCTGGAAGATTAGCTTCTGCACCTAGGATTGAGAGAATCCATCTTCCCTCTCCTCGGGTGGGAGGTGCCAGTTCCGGATGTGCCAGCCTGCGTATCACGGGAGCCTCGGGTTTAGGTGATAATTTCGATTAGTTATCATGGCCCATAGGACAATGTTTACCCAAACGCTGGGACGATCATGCTTGTTCGTTAGGTTTGGCTTTTATGGTGCCCGGTGCTGGGTTGTGCGTTGACCTACGAAGTGCGTTTTGCTAAGGGGGCCTCATAGTTATGAGTCAAGCCGATCAGAAATCAGCCCAGCAAGCTTCTGCTGCGAATGATTCAGCTAAGCGGGAGCCCGCTAAGCAGCCCTGGAACTTGATTCCGCTTACGCCGGAATATCTCGAAGCTGAGCATGGCGTCTACGTTGAGGCACTTGAGGACGCGCTGGAAAACAGAGCTATCCGCAATATCGCGCTATCTGGGAACTATGGCGTTGGAAAGAGCAGCGTTTTGCGTGAACTTGGACGGCGCCTTGACGGTCGCGTTGTCGAGCTCTCGCTATCAACGCTCGCTCCCGTGAAAGTCTCGAAGGATGATGTGGAGGTACCCCCTCAGGCGCTAACCCCAACCAACCGGATCCAAAAAGAGATCGTTAAACAGCTCCTCTATCGGGAAGATCCTCGGAAGACTCCAGCTTCAAGATTTCGCCGTATAGAGACTTTCCACTGGTGGAGAGAAGCTGGCATTGCCGCACTATTAGGTTTCGTTGTTGCCATTATCTTTCTACTGACCGGGTGGACTTCCAAAATAGTTTCGGCCATTCCTGCACTGGTTGGTTTAAACGCTTGGGTGCATTTGGGGGTCTGGGCTGTAGCTACTGGAGTGGTGCTAAGTACTCGTCGACTTTGTTATGGGAAGCTTCGCATCAAGCAATTCACAGCAGGCGCCGCGACGGTCACTCTTGACGATACGTCTGTTTCTTATTTTGATCAGTACCTCGATGAGATCGTCTACTTCTTCGAGGCATCGGATCTTGATGTTGTGATCTTTGAAGATATTGACAGATTCAACGATTCACACATCTTTGAGACACTACGGACTCTCAATAATTTGTTAAACACCTCGCCTCAGATCAAGGAGCCAATACGCTTCATCTATGCCATTAGGGATAGTATCTTCGACCGAATTTGGTTGAAAGAAGAAGGTCGTGATTTTGAAACGAGTCCATCTGCAACTGAGGATTCAGCTCTTGCGGAGGCGGTGCGTGCCAATCGAACTAAATTCTTCGATCTCGTGATTCCGGTGGTTCCATTCATCACGCATCGCAGTGCGCGGGATCTAGCGACCCAGGTGATGGCGCAGATTGACCACAAAGTAGATCAGGGATTGCTTGACCTGGCATCCAAGTATGTTCCTGATATGCGACTCCTGAAGAATATCCGCAACGAATTTATCGTTTTTCGTGACCGAATCTTCTCCGGCGAGGGGAAAGAGCTTGACCTCAGCGAAACAGAGCTTTTCGCCATGATGCTCTACAAGAGCACCCATCTCACAGACTTCGAGAATATCCGGCTCGGTAAGAGCAATCTGGATGTTCTCTACGAGCTCAGTCGTAACCTGGTAGCTGAGAATATCAAGCAAATCGAGACTGATTGCTGGCTCCTACGATATCGACTCGATCAGATAGATGGGGTGAAAAATCATAGTGAAGAGCTCGGTAAATGGTTGCTTGGGCATATGCTGAGGACTGCGAGGGCTATCGGATATGATGATCCAACGTCAACGGGATCGTTCGAATTTGATGGTGAAACCTTCGATAGCATTTCGGATGCAGAGTTTTGGAAGAGCTTCTTTAATGCCCCCGGGGACCCTGAGCTCAAGTGGAACATGCGACCCCAATGGGGGCGGACGTTTACATTTATTCGGAGTGACATCGTGGCAGCTTTTCGAGACCGATTGATTCGCGATGTTTTGGATGCTGAGGATGAGGCTGTGCTCAACGAAAGGCTCACGCAGAATACCAGGGACATTGATTTTTTGGGCAACGCCGATCTTGTAGACCTTCTGGCCCAACCAAAGTTTCCCGTTAACTATAAAGGAAAAGCTTGCAAACTAGATTCCGTGGCCGAGGAACTTCTGGGCTGTGGACTCGCATATAAGCTTATTCGCGCAGGATATATCAATCGGAACTTCACTCTGTATACGTCAACTTTCCATGGTGATCGAGTGAGTTCAGTGGCGACTAACTTCATTATCCACCATGTCGAACGAGATTTGATGGATATGCACTTTAATCTCGAAGCGAGTGATGTTGACGCCATCGTGGAGGAATGCGGCATAGAAGAACTGGAAAAGCCAGCATTCTATAATATTTCGATCCTTGATCATCTTCTCGCGGGGTACAACACTGATGCGGGGACTAGTCGGGCAGCCGATATCATGATTCGTTCATTCGACAAGCTTGAGGAGCGTCAGATCCAGTTCCTGGATACATATTTGAGTATTGGCGAGAACGCATTACAGCTTGTCCAGCTTTTTGCAAGGCTGTCTCAACGGGTGCTTTTGTATCTTCTCAGTCGAACAGAGCTAGAACTGAGTGAGACTTTGAAAATCGAGCTCGTAGATACTGCGTTGGCAAATCTCTCCTCAGATGTACAAGATACTGATGCGAATGTCGTTAACTATCTGCAAGCGCATTGTGTAGAATTCCCCGTGCTTACTGACTATGGGAAGCCCGACCAGGCAGAGCGGGTTGCCGAGCTTTTTGCTGCGAAAAATATTGTGATCCCTAATCTGAAATCTCTGTCAGCTAGTGCCCGTACGTCTTTCATATCGCGGAATCTCTACGAAATTACCCATGAGAATCTGAGCATTGTCATTAACAATGACGAAACAGTGGGCCTCGATACCATCCGCGATGTAGACAGAAATGTTTACGGTTACGTCGTTGATAATCTTCATGCTTACCTGGATGCGGTGGCTGATTCGTCTGCGACGATTGATGATTGTGAACAGTTTGGCATAGTGCTTGAGGATTTGAGTGAACAAGAACTTCCTCTTCTAGATACCGTAATTAAGCGGGCTTCTTCATCCTGTCAAATCGCCGAACTTGGTAGTGTCCCAGAGCGTTTGTGGCCAGTGTTGGCGCAGGATCAGCGTTTCCCCGCAACGTTCAGCAACGTGAACCTGTATGTTGGTTCGCAGGGCATTGATGAATCGCTTTCTTTGTTGCTTTCTCGAGCGGGTGAAATTAGTAAAACGGAATCCGTGGATGAAGAGGATAAGGTTACTTTAGCTACCAAATTCCTTGAGGCGAGAGAGCAATTGCTTGACGCTAAACTGCGCGTGGATCTGGTCGTGAGTCTAAGATTCAACGCCCATCTCAATATCGGAGAAATCACCGCGGAGAAGGGCGAGTTATTTGCTTTGCTAGTCAAACACGACGTCATAGAAGACAATGCGGAGGTCTATCAGCATCTTATGTCAACAGATTGGCTAACGCGGAAACTAATCATTTGCGACTCGTCTGAATTTGAAAACTATATGACGCCACGATTGGTGGAGGGAGACCTGACGAGAATTCTCGAGGATGACGGTATTCCAGAGGTAATCAAGCGTGCGATTGTCAAGAAAGCCGAAGACTACGTCGAAGTGGCGGATGAAAAGGCGCTGGTTGAAATCGCGCGATGTGCTGTCGATTACGAGGAGCGGATTCCGTTAGATGTCATAACAACGATGGTAGCGGGAGGTGTCCCATCGGAATACATCGTGGTCCTCCTTGAATCGCATCTCCAGACTATTGAACGTGTAGATCTTTTTGAGATATTAGATGCTCTAGGTGGGGAATACTCAAAATTGACGTCTGTGGGCGCGGAGGTTGTCCGCGTCCCAAATACCCAAGCAGATCGCGCACTTCTCGACGGCTTGAAAGAACATGGAATTGTTAACACATACACATTGAGTAAAGATGAAGTGAAGATCAAAGTTAACCGTAAACGTAAGAGTAAGTAACGCTAAATGTTTTGCGACGGGGTCTTACTTGCTTCTCGGATCCGATTCAGTCTTATTTGAGGAATTATCCACACCTTGCCGAAACGCAGCGGTTATCCACAGCCAAGTCAAGGGTGCTCGCCGGGCGAGCGTGAGCGGGTCATGATGGTGTCCACCGCCCGCCCGGGGCGGTGGAAAGGACAGCATCATGGTTAATGACACCATCGTCGCGGTACGTGGATATGCCGGTGGCAACCCGAAAGTTTATGAGAATGCCACCAGTGGGGATGTCACCACGGTCAATCTTGGGGTGACCCCGCGCTATTTCTCGCGGGAAACGAACCGCTTTGAGGACGGCAATACTATTTGGTACACGGTGCGGGCGCGCGGTACCCTCGGCCGTAATATCCAAACATCGGTGACTACCGGCACTCCGCTGCTGGTGCGCGGGCGGCTCGATATGCGCGAATGGACCGGTAAGGACGGTTCCACCATGCGCGGTCTCACTCTCTTTGCCGATGCTGTGGGAGTCGAGCTCACCACCGGGCGGGCCAGCTTCGTTAAAGTTCGCCCCGATCCGGCTGCGGAAACGAATGGCGGAACCGCTGGCACGGTGAGCTCCGCGGATACAGTGGCCGGGGAAAGCACTCCGGGGGATAGCCGCTGGCTCATCGAGAATTCCGATCCTGCCGAAGTGCTATCACCGGATGAAGCTCCAGACGAAAGCATCGGCGTGAACGTTTTCGAAGCCCTGGCCGCGCAACGTTCTTCTGTCTGAGAAAATCCCATTCCTTCCCGGTTCCAGTCACATCGGGGGGACTTTTCGCGGGCGGCTCGGTACACTGGTCTGGGCCGCTCGCGCAACACCTAGCGCGATGCGCGGCACTGAATCGCGAATCAGGACGGGATAAGTGGCTGAATACATTTACCAGATGATCCACGCTTCCAAGCGTGTGGGGGATAAGACCATCCTTGACGACGTCACCATGGCGTTTTTCCCCGGAGCCAAGATCGGCATGGTCGGTCCGAACGGTGCCGGTAAATCAACAATCTTGAAGATCATGGCCGGGCTGGATGAGCCCTCCAACGGCGAAGCACGGCTCTCCCCGGGCTACACGGTGGGTATCCTCCTCCAGGAACCTCCCCTCGAAGAGGATAAGACCGTCCTGGAAAACGTGCAGCTGGGCCGTAAGGACATTCTGGAGAAGATCACCCGTTTCAACGCCATCGGTGAAGAAATGGCGAATCCGGATGCGGACTTCGATGCCCTCATGGAAGAAATGGGCAAGCTGCAAACGGAAATTGATGCCGCCAACGCCTGGGATCTGGACTCCCAGCTGGAGCAGGCCATGGCCGCACTACGCTGCCCTCCGGGGGATACCCCGGTGTCCGTGCTTTCCGGTGGGGAACGCCGCCGCGTGGCCCTGTGCCGCCTCCTGTTGGAAGCCCCGGACCTGCTTCTCCTTGACGAACCGACGAACCACCTGGATGCCGAATCCGTGCTGTGGCTCGAAAAGCACCTGAAGTCTTACGCGGGTGCGGTTATTGCCATCACGCACGACCGGTACTTCTTGGACAATATGGCGCAGTGGATTGCGGAAGTGGACCGCGGCCGCCTTTACCCCTATGAGGGCAACTACTCGACCTACCTGGAAACCAAGAAAGATCGTTTGGAAATCCAGGGCAAGAAGGACGCCAAGCTCGCCAAGCGCCTCAAGGATGAACTTGAGTGGGTGCGTTCCTCGGCGAAGGGCCGCCAGGCCAAGTCGAAGGCACGTCTGGAACGCTACGAAGAAATGGCAGCGGAAGCCGAACGTACCCGCAAGCTCGACTTCGAAGAAATCCAGATTCCGCCGGGGCCGCGGCTGGGCAATGTGGTTATCGAAGCGAAGAACCTCAAGAAGGGCTTCGGGGATCGCGTGCTTATCGATGGGCTGTCCTTCTCGCTGCCGCGTAACGGCATCGTGGGTATTATCGGCCCGAACGGCGTGGGTAAAACCACCCTCTTCAAGACCATCGTCGGCCTCGAACCCCTCGATGGCGGGGAGCTGAAGATCGGGGAAACGGTGAAGATCTCCTACGTGGATCAGAACCGCGCCGGTATCGACCCGGAGAAGAGCTTGTGGGAGGTTGTTTCTGACGGTCTGGATTACATCCAGGTCGGCCAGGTGGAAATGCCTTCGCGCGCTTACGTTTCCGCATTCGGCTTCAAGGGTCCGGACCAGCAGAAGAAGGCCGGGGTGCTTTCCGGTGGTGAACGCAACCGCCTCAACCTCGCCCTCACCCTCAAGCAGGGCGGCAACCTGCTGCTCCTTGACGAACCGACCAACGACCTGGACGTGGAAACCCTGTCCTCCCTGGAAAACGCGCTTTTGCAGTTCCCGGGTTGCGCCGTGGTCATCACCCACGACCGCTGGTTCCTTGACCGCGTGGCTACCCACATCCTCGCTTACGAAGGCACCGATGAGGATCCCTCGAAGTGGTACTGGTTCGAAGGCAACTTCGAAGGCTACGAGAAGAACAAGGTGGAACGCCTGGGTGAAGCCGCACTCAACCCGGGTGCCGGTGCTCATCGTAAGCTGACGCGCTAAAATCTAGCTGCTATTCGGCCCGCTCGCAGATAGCGTGCGACGCAGGCGAGTCCCGCGCCACACTAATGCGTAGGAGCCTGCTGGATGCAGGCGGGAGCGCGCGGATTAGTTTCGCCGGTTAGCAGCGATAAATATACGGATATGAGGTAGCTGTTCGGTTATTGTGATAGCCGAACAGCTACCTCATTCGCTGTTATGGTCAGGTATCGATTTAAGTGCGGGTGGTTCATGCTTCGAAGGCTTGGAGTGCGATGGTGGGGTTATTGCGTACCGCGGCTCTCAGCTGGTTCTCATCCCATTCCTGGATACCATGCTGGAGTGCTTTGCGTGCTTGCGGCGTGCACGCTGCTCCGAATTCATCAATAACAAAAAGGATGATTTCTTCCAGGCAGGGCCGGAACCTGCGCCCACCCACCGGGAAATGAACATCAGCAATACGCGGAGTGCGAGCATTATTCTTAGTACGCCGGCGTGAGCGGCGAGAATGATTACCACCCAGGAGTAAAGCGTGCGTCCATTCATCGCGGTGGGAATGTACCTGGACATGTGCGCAGGGGATATTTGAGCGTGGTGAGCGAATATAATCCCAGCGCACCAGGGGCTCTTTTCCAACCCTGCCATGAATCACCGAGAACGTGGACTCATTGACAGCTAGTAAACCGGTTTCCTGATTGAGGAAAACTTCGTAATCGAAACGGATAGTGAGCAAATGAGCAACGTGAATATCACCCGACAGTCTTATTGCCGGAAAGGCTGCTTTTGCGACCGATTGCCTCGACAGCGAGAACCCGGGCTCAATCAGCTCCCCGATCCGCTGTAAGTGTGCGGCAAATTCATTAGCACGCTCATCCAATCGTGCGTTCACCACGGTACAACTCCTCGAAGCGATCCAGACCTACCATTTCGAAGTAGGCGTTAGTTTCTTTTGGCCCGAGCTGGTAGTTATCAGCGCGTAGGTCGAATTCTTCGCGGGTCATTCTGACCTCCTGCAAGATCTCTTCCTTGCGCTTGAGAACATCTTCAAGCGATGTGAACGTTAGATCTGGAAACAATTTACGTTCCCTATCAAAACTCATAGTGTCACTCCCTCAATCGCCTAGTGGCGAAGTGGTTACTTCTCCTTTTCCGCCATTCTTGCATGGCTGTTAGCGGCGGTCGAAAAGTAGCCCAGAACCAACGGTCGAAAAGTAGCCCAACCGAGAAGAATTGGATGGGTGATTTCGATGGAAAACTGGGCGCAGATCAGGATATTACGCAAAGAGGGTTTATCAATCCGTAAAATCGCATCCACGGTAGGATGCGCGAAGAAAACAGTGGAGAGAGCACTAGCCTCGAACACACCACCTGCCTACCAGCAACGCGAGTCTCAAGCTAACGCGTTCACGCGAGTAGAACCAAGAGTACGCCAGATACTCCAAGCCACGCCCGACCTGGCTGCCACCGTGATAGCTCAACGGATTGGTTGGCAAGGATCTATGTCCTGGTTCCGGGAAAATCTGAGGAAAATCCGTCCCGAATACAAGCCCCACGACCCGGTGGATATCCTCAAGCATCTACCAGGCGAGCAAATCCAATGCGATTTAATGTTCCCGGCCGGCGGGATCAACGACGGATACAGCACACCCGCAGCTTTCCCGGTCCTGGTTATGGTGGCCTCGTACTCACGTTTCATGGCCGCTCGCGTATTACCCACGAAGACGACAGGTGACCTGGTCGCCGGGATGTGGCACCTTTTAGAACACCACTTCCAAGCAGTGCCCCAGCACTTACTATGGGACCACGAAAGTGGTATCGGGCAAAACGCCTAACCGACCAGGTCGTTAGCTTTTCAGGAACGTTGGGTACCAGGGTGAAACAAGCCCCACCAAGAGACCCGGAAACCAAAGGAATCGTTGAGCGGCATAACCGCTACCTGGAAACCTCGTTTTTCCCCGGACGGCATTTCGATGATCCTCATGATGCTCAATCCCAGTTAGATGAATGGATTGAGCAAGTCGCTAACCGTAGGAAACACGCGACCCTCAAGGAACGCCCGGTAGACCGGTGGGTAATCGAACATGAAGCAATGCGGGGACTGCCGCCCTGTGCGCCGACCGTCGGGTTACATACCCAGTTACGCCTGCCACGTAACTACTATGTGACTGTTGACACGAACAGGTATTCCGTCAACCCGAAAGCTATTGGGCGTTTAGTGACAGTCAAAGCAGACCTGGAAACGGTGCGTGTTGTTGATAATACGTCATTTGTTCTTGCCACTCATGCCCGTAACTGGGGAAGAAACCAGGTCATCACGGACGCTAAACACCTTGAAATGGCCAAGTGTATGCGTCAAGAGCTTGCCCGGCCTGTCCAGCTGTCTCAGGGCGTTGAACAAGCCGATCTGAGTGTTTATGACGGCCTAACGAGATAGGGAAAAGATAGTGGTTAAAGAACATAAAGAGATTGATTCAGAGTTGGCGTATATCACTCGCGTGTTGAAAGCACCGCGGATTCGGGATAACTATCAGGTGATCGCCGACCAGGCTCGCGCCCAGAATTGGAGTCATGAGGAATATTTAGCCGCGGTCTTGTCCGTGGAGTCTTCCGCGCGTCGGGAATCAGGGGCTAACGCGAGAGTGAAAAAGGCGGGATTCCCGCACCTGAAAACTATTGAGGACTACGATTTTTCAAGCCAGCCGGGGATTGACCGGGCGCGGATTGCGAGGTTGGAGACCTCGGCTTGGATTACGAATGCGTCTAATGTGGTCTTTCTTGGCCCGCCCGGGACGGGTAAAACGCATCTTGCGATAGCTTTAGGGGTTTTAGCTGCCCGGCAGGGCTACCGGGTTCTTTTTGACACGGCCGCTGGCTGGGTTCATCGGCTTGGGAGTGCTCATGACCAGGGGCGTGTTCACCAGGTGTTGGCCAGACTTTCTCGTTATGACCTGTTGATCATTGACGAGGTGGGATATCTTCCTATCGAGGCTGACGCAGCGAATCTGTTTTTCCAGCTTGTGTCAGCTCGTTACGAGAAGTCTTCCTTGATTTTGACGTCGAATTTAGCGTTTTCGCAGTGGGGTGAGTGTTTCGGTGATGTGAGCGTGGCAGCAGCGATGATTGACAGGATCGTTCATCACGCCGAGATTTTCACTCATAAGGGCACTAGTTATCGCCTTACCGGTCGGGAGGGCGTTATCCCGTCGGTAGCCGTTGGGCGTGAGTGACGGTTATACTGACGACACCAAAAAATTTTGGGCTACTTTTCGACCGCTGCTTACAATGGCACAGAGCCACAAAAAAGAGCTATTTACCGACCTGTGGAAAAGCGCAACGTGAGCCGATTTTGTGGATAATTTCTACGCCGTTGCTTACAGCTAGGGAAGGAGGGAGCTCGTAGTGTTTTCGCTGCGAATATGGCGAAATATCGCGCGTAGCCGGCACCTGCCTCCTGATGTTCTCCCCTCAAGGCGCGAGATTACGACAGGCCATCCTGGAATCAGGTGTATTGCTTTCCTTAGTTGAGGGCCGGTAGCGGCACCCGGACCATGCCTTCTTGGCTCATGGAGGCAATATGGCGGCCGTCCTGGAAGAACTTTGCGTTCACCAGGGCGCGCCCGTTCTGCGCGGAAACGCATTCCATCTCCGCCAAAATCCACTCCGACATATCAAAATTGCGATGCCACCAGATCGCGTGATCAAGGGTTGCCACCGAAATCCCGCGGGAAAGCCAGGCCAAGCCGAGGGCCCGCAAGGCCGGTTCCAACATGAACTGATCCGCCGAATAGCCGAGCATCGCCCGCTGGAGGGTGCGTGAGGTTCCCTCCGGCATCGGCGAACGCGCCCGCAGCCACAGGTGCTGGCGCGGGGACCGCCCCGGATCCGGCCGCAGGTAGATATCGCCTTCCACCCGCCGCATATCGATCCCGTTCGTGGACGACATCACCTTCGCGAACACATTATCGAGTGCCCCGAAGAAATCCACCGACGAAGGCAGCCCCTCCGGCCCGGGAACATCCGGCATCGGGGAAGCCAAGGTAGGCCCGGGCTGGCGCAGTTGGAACGACACCCGAGCCGTGAAAATCAAACGGTCACCCTGATACGCGGTGACATTCCGGGTAGAGAAGGACCGCAGATCGTTGATCTCCTCCACCTGGAACTCGATAGGCTCATCCAGGTGCCCGGCCCGCTGGAACGCCGCGGTAATGGAATGCGCTAGCCGCTCATCCTCACCGATGCCGAGCGAGCGCTGCACATCATCAGCCGCCGCCATCGTGGCCTGCCCGAGCACCTGCCCGCCATACACTTTCCCGGTGATCTGCACCAGGTTCTGGCCGCGATACCGCCCCGTCCCGCAGCGCTCCAGCCGCAAATTATTGAGAATCGACGCCAAGGGCTCGGTGTGCGTTTCCGGTATATCGATGCGGTGCATATCTTCCTCACTCCCGGCGGCGCGCGCCACGCTACTTCCCCTCCGCCGCAACTAGCTGCTGATATTTCTCAAATAGGACGGCCAGCCGCTCCTCATCAGAGGCAAAGGGCTTGTTGCGATAAAGTCTATCGACTGCCTCGTCAATTTTTTCGTGCGCTTCGCGGAGGTTGCGCGGCATGAGGTCTGGAGCGTAGAGCTCGGCTAAGGTTTTTTCGCAGTGGTATTCGCGTACATCGAGTACGCGTAGCGCACGTTTCGTGAGTTCTTCTTTCGACGACGCCGATAACTCTGGCACGGGGAAAGTGTTATAAACCAAGGTATTCGAGTAACGTAGCCGGGTTTCGAGCTGACCGCCAACAGCGCGTAGCCAGGCCATGTGCATCTTCGAGGTCAGCAACGCAAACAACCACGGCTCAGCATCATAAACAGCAAAGGAAGCATCGGAGATGACAGTGTTCGAATCAAGATATCCGATGGGTACATAGGATCGCCGTTCGGAAGAATGCCGTGGAACGATGATTGAGTCGGTTGGCTTGTAGCTCGTGAATTCAAATTTCCACGGGTACTTAGCGAGATTTTGAGTTGCTGTTTTCCTGCTTGACAACCGGAATTTCGCGACGCGATCAAGATGCTTCTTCACGAAAGCGATGTCGCCGAATTTCGGGACATCTTCTTGCTCGATCCAGAAGCAGAAGCGATCTTTCCCGTTAATGAAGTCATCAGCCCCTACAAACGCTTTGATAACTTGGTCGAGTTCAGGGTTTGTTGTCAAAGCTTCTTCGGTCTCATCAGGGGAGAGGATGAGGTTTCCTCCGTCAGTAGGTTTTGAACCGTTGGTCATTTTCGGCAATGTGGGTGAAAGGACTGTACGCCGGGAAGGGACACAAATATCCGGCCCGTTGATAAGGTAGGCGTTAATATTCTCCACCCTGTTTTGAACGAGGCCGGTGAAGAGGTATTTGGGCTCGGAGGATTCATTGCGCAGGCCAATAACTGCCACGGTTACCCCGGCATTATGGGAGGCATTATTGCTCCACTTGAAGGAGGTGTAGGCGTAGCCGATCTCTATACCGCCCGTGAAGACATGGGGGTGGAGCAAGGCAACCTGCTCGCCCTGAGTGATGGAATTCGTGGTCACGAAAGCGAGCCTGGCCCGGGTACCGCGAATATAATTGGCACCCTTAATGAACCACAGGGCAACGTAATCGAGCTTCTTCGGGTACTTCGCGCTATCGAAAACATAGGCGAAGTCCTCTTTTTGATCCTTGGTCTGGTACGTACTTCCTACATAAGGTGGATTTCCGATAATGTAAATTTCATCTGTTCCATTATTGGGGCAGACCTCATTCCAGTCGAGGCGGGTGGCATTCCCGTGCACAATATGCCCGGTTTCCTTGAGCGGGATGAGGGGAATATCCACGCCGAATTTCTCCGCGAATTCCTCATTCATCTGGTGCTTAGCGATCCACAGGGAAAGAATTGCCATCTCCACCGAGACGTCATCGATTTCGATGCCGTAGAAGTTCTCAATATTGATAACCGAAGAAGCCAAACCCAGGGTAGCCGCACCCAGCTTTTCCTCCTCACCCATCCCCAGCAGCGACCAGGAGCCCGAGGTGGAAAGACTATCGATACGCTCCAGGATTCTATGCTCCAGCTGGCGCAGCGCTTTATAAGCAATAACCAGGAAATTTCCGCTGCCGCACCCGGGATCGAATACCTTAATGCTTTGGATACGAGCCAGCAGATCCCGCAGTTTCTTCACCGAGTTAGCGGCGGCATCGTATTGCTTTTCCAGCTCGTCCAGGAAGAGCGGGCGGATGGTTTTGAGAATATTTGGAACCGAGGTGTAGTGCTGGCCCAGGTTGGCGCGCTGCTGCTTATCGACCACGCCCTGGAACATAGAACCGAAAATATCCGGGTTGATTTCTGACCAGTCCAGGGTGCCGAGCCGCAAGAGGGAGTCCCGGGCCGCCATGGTGAAGTGGGGGACCGCCAAAGAGGCGTCGTCGTCGTTATTAATACGGAAAAGGCGACCGTTGACGTACGGGAAGTCTTGCAGGTAGACGGGTTTGTCCGCAGCGTTCGGGGTGTCGAGGGCGCGGAAGAGCGTGCGTAGGAATTCCGCGGTGTCCGAGCCGTCGCGGGCGGTGAAGGAGCCGATGGCGCTGGTGAACTGGCCGCGCGCGAAAATGCCGGTGTCCTCCGCGAAGAAACAGAAAAGGAGGCGGGTGAAGAAAATATTGAGGCCGTGGCGGGACGCGGCGTCGGTGAGCATATCGGGGCTGGCTTCGAGGAGGTCGTCGTAGAGCTTGCTCATATGTTCGGCGGCGCGGCGGTCCGCTTTGGTATCCGAGGCGAAATCGCGGCGCTCCATATTCGCCCACGGCAGGAAGAACGTGATGTTTTTGTCGATCTGCGCGAGCGGGGTGATGAGGGAATCACCCGTTTTCGTATCGAAGGCGGCGAGGCTGGCGTAATCGGTGGCAATGACGAAACGGGTGTTGTAGCGGATCGCGGTGTCACTGGTTTTGAGGTCGAGGGCCGCGGCGGCGAGGTCGCCGGTGGTTTCACGGATATACAGCTTGTTTTTCCACGCTATTTCGTGTTCTCGGTCGGCCGCAACGTTGATCGAGCTGGCGGTGGTGGACCGCAGGCGGGCGATGGAAGATTTTGAGATACCGTAAGCGCGCAGCAGGTCAAAGAAGAAATCGCGGGTATAGCTGGGTTGGCCCGCCAGCGCGCGCACGCTTTCCTCGATGGTGGATAGGGTCAGTGCCACGCGCGGCTCCTTTCACGGCGGGCCCGGGCACGCGGGTGCGGCCGGGGTGGTATGGGACTATCTTAGGCGGTGCGTTTCGACGGGGTGGATACATGTGAATTCCCGACGAGAGCAGTTGGTGATAACAGTT
>NZ_JBHNSQ010000005.1:0-1064 GCF_059085665.1 Actinotignum sp. usb-actsch-213 | reverse complement strand
GCCATCTCCTCCAGCCAGCGCACGTAGCTTTGGGCGTTGGCGGGCAGGTCCGCGAAGTCGCGCACCGTGGAGATGTCCTCCGTCCAGCCCGGGTGGTACTCGTAAATGGGCTTGGCATTGGCGAAATCCCAGGTGTCGATGGGGAATTCGTGCACGCGCTGGCCGTCGATCTCATAGCCCACGCACACCGGGATCTGTTCCACGCCGGTAAGCACATCCAGCTTGGTGAGGACCAGGTCGGTCAGGCCGTTGACCCGCACCGCGTAGCGGGTGACCGGGGCATCGTACCAGCCGCAGCGGCGCGGGCGCCCGGTGGTGACCCCGTATTCGCCGCCCGCTTCGCGCAACCAATCGCCCTTGCCTCCGTGCAGCTCGGTGGGGAATGGCCCTTCGCCCACGCGGGTGGCGTAGGCCTTGACGATACCCACCACCCGGTCGATACGAGTGGGACCCACCCCGCTGCCGGTCACCGCCCCGCCGGCGGTGGCATTCGAGGAGGTCACGTAGGGGTAGTTGCCGTGGTCGATGTCCAGGAGGGTGGATTGCCCGCCTTCAAAAACAACCGTCTTGCCTTCATCGAGGGCCTGATTGAGTTCGCGAGAAGCGCTAATCATCATAGGCGCGAGGCGTTCCCCATAGGCGAGCAGCTCGGTGAGCACGTCGTCGACATTAATCTCCTCACGCCCCAGGGCCCGCAACACCAAGTTTTTCTGCGCCACCGCGGTCTCGACCTGCCCGCGCAGGCGCCGCGGGTGCACGAGGTCGACGATGCGAATCCCCACGCGATTGGCTTTATCCGCGTACGTGGGGCCGATGCCGCGGCCGGTGGTGCCGATTTTGCCATCGCCGAGGACTTCTTCGTTGAGGCGGTCGAACATTTTTGTGTACGAGGTGATGACGTGCGCGTTGCCGGCGATGCGGAGGTTTTTTGTGGAGACGCCGCGCGATTCCAGCTCCGCCATTTCCGCGAAAAGCGCTTCGGGGTCAACGACGACGCCGTTGCCAATCACCGAGATGCAATCTGAATTGAGAATGCCGGACGGGAGGAGGTGGAGAGCGAATTT
>NZ_JBHNSQ010000004.1:0-26790 GCF_059085665.1 Actinotignum sp. usb-actsch-213 | reverse complement strand
AGCGCTGCTCTTGCTGTTGTGCTCGCCGGGATAGGTTTGCTTCTACCCACCACTGTTAGTGGCTCCGACATGCAGTGGGGTCGCGGTATTAATTCCCTGACTGGCGGCGCGGTTAACTGCCAGGGCGGCGATACCTGTGTGGAGAAAGTGGGTGACGTCGCCCATGTGACCTATACGGTACAGACCACTCCCCTAGTTCTATCCTCTGACCATATTCAAACAACACGAGGCACCTCCATTTTCGTACCCTCTGTACTGGAAAATGTGAAATTCACTCTCACCAGTGTCCCGGATCGTGCCTGGGAGGTTGCGGAGAATTCTGATCTTCGCGTAACAACTACGATTCCAGTAAAAAGCGTGGAACAAGACATTCCCGTTATTGGGGTTACGCGCGATTCCTCCGGTTGGCTAGAAAGGCCGGGCAGCGGCGGGGTCATTTCCACCGATTTCACCGATCCAAACTTCGGGATATGGCATACTCCGGCAAGCACCGCAAAGGCGGGTGAAGAGCCATCATATCTTGGCTATAGTGCGCCGGTGAAAAATATGGAGATGTACGACGAATACAGTTTCGGCATTAACGAGCCGGGTGTTTTCACGATCAAGGTCGAAGGCGATGTCACCGTCCAATCAGAACTCACCGTTCTTCCTATCCGTGCAACTAACAAGCTCTGGAAGTGTAGTCAAGAAGGCGGTGGGCCCGGCTCCTATGAGGAGGGATGCCAAAATCTCCAGCAATATCATTGGGCCCGTACGGGTGATTTGCCCGCTTACTCGCTGACCGATCCCGGCACCAATAAGTTCCTCCTCGGACACACTACCCCCGCAGGCCTGACCGGCTCACCCCAGTGCATCGTCACCGGAGAATCGGGCCGCACCGATCTTATCGGTACCGATATTGGAAGTTCTGCGTCGGTTTA
Organism: Actinotignum sp. usb-actsch-213; assembly: GCF_059085665.1. Classification (NCBI taxonomy): domain Bacteria; kingdom Bacillati; phylum Actinomycetota; class Actinomycetes; order Actinomycetales; family Actinomycetaceae; genus Actinotignum; species Actinotignum sp. usb-actsch-213. The sequence continues at coordinate 25,870 of NZ_JBHNSQ010000004.1, read as the reverse complement.
TGATCACTATTCCTCCACCTTCGCACTCCACTCAAATCCTGCGGTTACCTACTACCTGAGTGGCATCAACGAAGATGGCTGTGACCAGGCAGCGGCAGTCGTGAAGATTTGCGAGAAGACGACACCGGAGGACAAGAAGCCCGACAATCCCGGAACATCTGATACCGGTACCCCCGCCACGCCTAGCACCCAGCCCACCGCCCCGGGCACCCCGGGCGATCCGGAGACGCCCGGTAATGAGCCAAGCACACCGAGTACCCCGGGTAGTCAAACCCCAGACGCTCAGCCCAGCACTCCGGGTAGCCCCAACCCCGGAGCACCGGGAACTCCTGGCGCCACTACCCCCGGAATCTCCACCAGTGAGAACCCCGGCCAGAATCCCTCCGAAGGCCCGCAGGTAACGAAGAAGCGCACCCAGCCCCGGCTGCAGCGCACCGGTGCCTCGGCCGTCTTTGGCCTGGCAGCCGCCGCGGCCTTGCTCCTCGTGGGCATTCCAGTGGTCACGCGCAGCCGAGCCAAGCGCACGGCGTAGCGCCTTAACCGCGACGCGGGAGAGGGCCGGTCACCAGACCGCGCCGTCTCCCGCGTTTATTTTCCGGGCACGAACGCCCCTGGGAAGATGATTTAAATATTCGTAAAGGCCAGATCAGGAATTAACAACACGCCATCCTCAGCAACTATTTTTCCTATTGGCATGTAAAACAACCACTACTCACAAGCCGCTGACCTGCATCTTTACACATTTTATTATGCATGCGCCCGTTTCATCCGGCTCACCTGACCCATCTGCTTCCACGCAGCTACATCACATAAACGGTTACTTCACGCGAGTAGTGTTTCTGAAATATATGTTGTAGTGGAGCCCCCGGCAGGACTCGAACCTGTGACCTGCTGTTTACAAGACAGCTGCTCTACCAACTGAGCTACGGAGGCAATTCTTGCCCAGCACACCTGCTGAACAAGGAACCAGAGTTTATCATGCCAGAATCCCCCCTCTGGAACAAATAGGGATCCCGAGAGCTGAGCTCCCAGCGGGGCGGCGCGAAGCGACCGCCCCGCTGCGGCGTCGTCGTACCACAAGGGCACGTGGCACCGGGGGCAGCTCTACTTGAGTGCGTCCAGCGCGGCGGTGAGCTTACCGTCGGTCCAGTCCGCCACCTGCTTGCCGTTGAGAAGCACGGTGGGGGTGCCGGTGAAGCCGTCGGCGCTAAACTGCTGGAGCGACTGGCCCAGCAGTTCGGAATACATGGCGGGCTTTCCGTCCCCAACGGCCACATCCGCGATCATCTGCTCGGCTTCGGCATCGGTGAGACCGGCCTTCTTACCGAGCTCGGCCAGCTGCGCGGTCTGCGGTACCGGCACCTTTTCCTTCGCTTCGAACAGCGGGGCCGTCATCGCGAAAATCTCATTGTGGTAGGCCGCGAAAACATCGGGGCGATGCTCCGCAACCCACAGCGCCGACGCGGAAGCCGTATGCGAGAATTCATACTGGGATTCCACCACGAGCGGGTGGTAGACCAGCGTAATCTCGCCATTCTTCGCGCGCTGGGTGAGCTCCTCCGCGTAGGCGGTTTCCAGGCGGTTACACCATACGCACAGGTAGTCGAAGTAAATATCAACAACCGGCTTGCCTTCGTTCACGGTGCCGGCCGCCAGCGAACTACCCACGCTCACGCCCACATCCGGGGTCACGTTTTTCGGCAGCTGCGTGGTGACCTTCGGGGCGGCGCGTTCGGCCAGCGCGGTGGCCGGGGCGCTCGGGTACACGGCCGCGGAGCTTTCCTGCGTAGCCGGGGCGCCCGCATCATCCTTCTTATTCGAGAGGATGAACCAGACGGCCGCCGCGATAAGCGCCACCACCACAACAGCCGCCACAACCGCGAGCGCGCGATTGCGCCGCGCCCGCTTCTTTTCCTGTTCCTGGAGCCGGGCCGCCGCCGCGCGCGCGGTTTCACGCCGCTGTGCCGCGGAACTTTGCCGGTTATTCTTCTGAGTCTGTGCCATTCACTTTTCCTCGGTTACGACGACGCGCCTGCGGCCACCCGGCCACTGCGCCTTTCACCCTGACTTTAACATGTCAATTATCGCCGCTTTCCCTGGGAAAAGTGAGGGCGGGCCGGGTGACATTGCCCGCGCGGCCAGTTTGGTGGGCCGCCCTACCGGGCACGCCGGCCGTTTAGCGCCCCGCGCCGCCCACCAGATCCTTGACCATCGCTACCAGAGGTTCGCCGTAGTACCCGAAGCTGAGCGGGGTATCCGCGGGCACGCCCAGCACCCCACCAAGGGCCAGGAGCGCGATCCCGGCCGCGCCGGCCAGCAGCAGCACGGTCCAGAAAACTCGGTAGGGGCGCGTTGGGGCTAGGCGCGCAAAGACAACAGCACTGCCGCCCCGCACTACCCGCCCACTCGGGCCGAGCCACGAGATTCCCACTCCAGCGAGAGCGGCCACCGCGCCCGCGCCCGGCCCGGAAAGCCCGCCCAGCCGCCCAGCCACGTAGCCGAGCGTGACCGCGAGGAGCCCGATGCCGTGCAACGGAATCACGCTGAGGGCACTTTCCGCGAAGGTGAGCGGCGCGCGCAGAATTTGCCCCAGGTGTTCGCCGCGGAACGGCCCGCCTTCTTCTGCACGACGCCGCCGCAGCCGCGCTGCGTTCCTCTCCGCAAACGCCAAGCTCACCGTGACAAGCGCATAACCTACGTACCCGGCGATCTGCCAGGAAGCCACCAGCGTGCACAGCAAGCCGCCCAGTGCGAAGCTGAGGATCGGGGTGCGCCGCGGCGGGCGGGCCCACAGCGGGAGCGGCGCGGGTTCCAGTGGCGCGACCCCCTGATAAGAGGCGGCTTCCGGCTGGGAATCAACAGCAGCGGGACTGAAGGTGGCCGGCGTGGTGGGACCCGGCGCAGCTACGGGGTAGGGGGTGGTGGCCGGCCCAGCTTGCGGATAGGGAGCAGTGGCCGATCCGGCGTAAATGGGCTGGGGCCATGTCTCCGGGAAAGCGCTGGGCACGCTATCGGTGGCGTTATAGCTCGGCGTCTGGTTATGACTCAGCGTTGGATGACTGCTCGGCTCGGGGTTGTGACCCAGTTCCGGGTTATAACCCAGCGCTGTAGTCTCTGCTTCCATCGCGGCCGCCCCGGGAAGGGCCGCCGGCACGGTTGCATCCATCTGGGCGGGCAAGGCTCGGGGCGAGGTAGCGGCGTCGTCGTACCATGAAACCGGATCCGCGAGGGCCGCGACCACCGCGTCAATCCCCCAGCGTTCTTCTACCGGCTCCGCGAGCGCGGCCCGCAGGGCGTAGGCGATACGCGGGGGTGCGCCGGTCACGTCCACGTCCCCCTCCAGAACGCGACGCATAATATCCGCCGGGTTCGCGCCGGGATACGGATCGTGCCCGGTGGTGGCGAAAGCGATGACCGCGGCGAGCGCCCACAGGTCAGCGGCTTCGTCCGGGGCGTGGCCGCGCAGTACCCGCGGGTCGAGATATCCGGGCGTATGAGTAACCGCGCCGGACATAGTGAGGCGGCTATCACCGCCTGTTTGCGCGATGCCGAAATCAATGAGAACCGGGCCGTTCGCGCCGAGCATGACATTGGACGGTTTGAGATCGCGGTGCAGCACCCCGAGGCGATGCACGGACGTAACCGCGGCGTGGAGCTGGCGGGCAAGCGTCACTAATTCCGCCGGCGGGTAAGGACCGTCCACACGCACATCCTCCGCGAGAGTAGGACCTTCCACCAGCTGGGTGACGATAAAGGCATCCTCCTCATCCGTTTCGGCATCGAGGACCTCGGCAACATAGGGCCCGCGCACCCGCTGCAACATCGCAACTTCGCGCCGGAGGCGTTCGCGCCCGGCCGGCCCATCCACGGCCGCCGGGTGGAGGAGTTTCAGGGCTACGCGGGTGCCGGCACCATCCGCCGCCTCGTAAACCGTGGACATGCCGCCGAAGCCGATGCGCCGCATCAGCCGATAGCCACCAATTTCCTCCCGCATACCTCAAAAATACCGAAGTGTGCCGGCCGGCGCATTTTTTACGCGGAGTTCGCCCTCGTATTCGAGTTCCTGACGTGGCATAATAGTTGATGAGCGTGTCAATGCCGACCGCTGTAACTGATGGAGAATTCCCATGGCTTCTGTGTCACTCGTCAACGCGACACTGTACTATCCCGATGCGCCTGCACCGGCGGTTGACCACGTGAATCTCCATATCAACGACGGCGAATTTTTCGCGCTTACCGGCCCGGTTAGCTCCGGTAAATCCACGGTTTTACGCATGATTGCGGGGCTGGAGGATATGGACTACGGAGCGGTACTGCTGGACGGTGAAGATGTCACCGCGCTGCCGCCATCCATGCGCGACGTAGTGATCGTATTTCAGAATTACGCCCTGTATCCGCATATGACGGTCGCGGATAATATGGGCTTCCACCTGAAAATAGCCGGGGCGGACCCCGATGATATTGCCGCGCGAGTGGCGCAAGCAGCAGATATTTTAGAGCTCACCGAGTTCCTGGACGCGAAACCCGCCCAGCTCACCCGCGCGGAACGCCAGCGGGTCTCCATGGGGCGCGCGGTGGTGCGCCGGCCGCGTATTTTCCTCATGGACGAGCCGCTGAAAAATATGGATGTGGAAATTCGCGATGAGATTCGCGAGCAGATTTCCGTACTTCAAGAACGCACCGGCATCACCACGGTGTACGTAACGAACGATCCACGCGAGGCTTTCAGCTGCGCCCATCGGGTAGGCATCATGGTGGATGGCGCCCTCCAGCAGGTGGGAACCCCCGCGGAAATTCTGGCGGACCTCACCACGCCCGTGCGGGCCTTCTTGGAAGAAGCCGGAATGGTGGAGGCGGGGGCGCTGGTTGATGGCACGCCGGGCTCGCGAGCTTTCGGCTACGATTAAGCCGCAGCTACTCCCGGAAAGGACACTCATGCGATCCTCGCTATCCATTATGGCGGCTAGCGTTGAACCTGACCTCCTCGATCTGCCGTGGAACGTGGCGCTCGAAGAGTGGCCGCGTGATCTCATCGCTGCGCTCCCGCGCGGTATTTCCCGCCACACCGTGCGTTTCGTGCGTCTCTCCGGGCGGATCATCGCTATTAAAGAGATTTCCGAACTGGTGGCGGTGCGCGAATACGAGCTGCTGCGCACCTTAAAGCGCCTCGGAGCGCCCTCGGTGGAGCCGGTCGCGGTGGTCTCCAAACGCACCGACGCGGAAGGCAATGCCCTCAACGCCTGCCTCATCACCGAGCATCTTCCTTTCTCCCTCCCCTACCGCGCTATTTTCGGGCAGCAGCACCGGCGTGCCACCATTGCCCAGCTCATCGACGGGCTGGCAGTGCTCCTGGTGCGGCTGCATCTTCTCGGGTTTTTCTGGGGTGATGTGTCACTCTCAAATACCCTGTTCCGCCGCGATGCGGGAACTTTCGCGGCCTATTTGGTGGACGCGGAAACCGGGGAGCTCTACAGCCCGATCACCCAGCGTAAACGCGAATACGATATCGATGTGGCCCGCACAAATATCATTGGCGAGCTTATGGACTTGCAGGCCGGCGGTGTCCTGCCCGAAGATTTTGACACCATCGGGGTGGGTGATACTTTCGCTGATCGCTACTTCGAACTGTGGGAAGAAATCACCGCGCAGGTGGCTATCGGCCCGGATGAAAAGTGGAAGGTGACCGAGCGGGTACGCCGCCTCAATGACCTGGGCTTTGACGTGGACGAGATCGCCATTGATTCCGGCCCGGACGAAGACCGGCTCCTCATCCAGCCGAAGATTGTGGAGGCCGGGCATTATTCCCGCAAGGTGTGGCGGCTGACCGGCCTAGATGTGGAAGAAAACCAGGCTCGGCGTATCCTCAACGATATTGACGAATACGCCGCCCTCCACAATAAGAGCGGCAAATCCGACATGATGATCGCCCACGATTGGCTCGCGGATGTCTATGAGCCGACCGTGGCCGCGATCCCGCCCGAACTTACCGCAAAGCTGGAGCCGGCCGAGCTCTTCCACGAAATCCTCGAGCACCGCTGGTTTATTTCCGAAGACCAGCAGCGTGATGTTCCACAGGCCGAGGCCGTGGCCTCTTTCGTGGAGAAAGTGCTGCGCCACCGGCGTGACGAATCAACCTTCCTGGATGGAGAAACCGGGGAGATCCCCGCGGTTACCGCCACGCCGGAATAAGCGCCGCACCGGGGGCACGTACGGGGCGCGACGGCGCCGCCCCTAGCCCCTAGGCCGCGCTGTTCTCCGTGAGCTCCTTGATGACCAGCTCAGCCAGCTGGATGGTATTGAGGGCCGCGCCCTTGCGCAGGTTATCGGCCACGCAGAAGAAGGCCAGCCCGCGCCCGCCCGGCACCGAAGGATCACGCCGGATGCGGCCCACGAAGCAGGCGTCCTTCCCGGCCGCATCCAGGGGATTAGGCAGATCAACCACCGCAACGCCGGGGGCTGCTTCGAGCAGCTGGATAGCGGCTGCGACGTCGACCTCCCTCTCAAACTCCGCGTTGACGGACATCCCGTGCGCGGTATACACCGGCACACGGACGCACGTTCCCGCCACCGCGAGATCCGGGATACCCAGAATCTTGCGCGATTCGTTGCGTAGTTTTTGCTCTTCGTCGGTTTCGCCGCTGCCATCCTCAGCGAGGTTCCCGGCAAACGCGACCGCGTTGAAAGCGATGGGCGCCCGGTAGACCTCAGGATTGGGCAACTCAAGAGCGTGCCCGTCCAGGGCGAGGGCTTCCACATCCCCGCCCAGCGCGGCGCGCACCCCGGTGGTCAGCTCGTGCACGCCTCGTACCCCGGAACCGGACACCGCCTGGTAGGACGAAGCAATAAGGCGAGTGAGCCCGTAGGCATCGTGCAGCGGTTTGAGAATCGGCATGGCAGCCATGGTGGTGCAATTCGGGTTGGCGATAATGCCCTTGGGGCGGCGCGCGATATCTTGCGGATTCACTTCGGAGACAACGAGGGGCACCTCCGGGTCGCGGCGCCACGCGGAAGAATTATCAACGACGACGGCACCTGCCTCCACGAACTTCGGCGCGTAGGTGCGCGAGGCATCCCCGCCGGCGGAAAACACCGCAATATCGATGCCGGACAGGTCAGCGGTGGCAATATCTTCCACCACGATATTTTCGCCCCGGAAAGGAAGTTCGGTACCGGCTGAGCGCGCCGTCGCAAAGAAACGCACCCGATCCACCGGAACCTGGCGTTCTTCCAGCAGGGCGCGCATAACCCGCCCGACCTGCCCGGTTGCTCCCACTACTGCCAAGGTAATGCTCATCGACCTGTCCCTCCGTATACGATTGCTTTTTCGCTGGCATCCAGCCCGAAGGCGGTGTGGACCGCGCGGGCGGCCGCGTCCAGCACATTCGGGTCCACCACCACGGAAATGCGGATCTCCGAGGTGCTGATCATATCCACATTGACGCCGTTATCCCCCAGTGTCTTGAAAAGTTTGGAGGACACGCCACTGTGGGAGCGCATTCCCGCACCCACGATGGAGAGGATACCGATTTCGGAGGTGACAGCGATGTCTTCAAAACCGAATTCGGCCTGGTTGGCGCGCAGCGCGGCGACGGCGAGATCCACCTGATCGCGGGGAACCGTGAAGGAAATATTGCTCAGACCCACGCGGGTGAGCGCAGTGTTCTGCACGATCATGTCAATATTGCAGTCCGCTTCGGCCACGCAGGAGAAGATTTTAGCAGCGGATCCGGGAAGGTTGGGCACGCCGGTGACCGAAATTTTCCCTTGGTTGCGGTCGTGTGCCACTCCGACGACGACGGCGTCTTCATATCCGCCCTGTTTCGCGGTTTCTTCCACTATCCACGTCCCTTCGTTCTCGGAGAATGATGATCGTACGTGCAAGGCCACATTGAATTTCCGGGCGAATTCCACTGCCCGCAGGTGGAGCACTTTCGCTCCGTGTGCCGCTAATTCTAGCGTTTCTTCGTAGCTGAGTTCGCGGCGTTGGCTAGCGGCGGGAACGATCCGGGGGTCCGCGGAGAGAACACCATCCACATCCGTGTAGATTTCACACACGTCTGCGCCGAGGGCGGCAGCGAAGGCCACGGCGGTGGTGTCGGAGCCACCCCGCCCGAGGGTGGTGACGTCATTGGTGTCGTTCACGCCTTGGAATCCGGCAATAATGGCGACGGCGCCGTCTTGCACGGTCCGGAAAATACGTTCGGGAACGATCCCGGTAATGGAGGCATTGCCGTAGCGCGCATCGGTGTGGAGGCCGGCTTGCTGGCCGGTGAATGCGCGGGCGACGACGCCTTCGTCATTGACGGCCATGGCGAGGAGGGCCATGGAGATGCGTTCCCCCGCGGTGAGGAGAATATCGAGCTCCCGCGCGGGCGGGTTATCGGTGACGTTGTGGGCGAGGTCCAAGAGATTATCGGTGGTATCTCCCATGGCGGAAACCACGACAACTACTTTGTTTCCGGCTTTGCTGGTCTGGGCAATTCGTTTCGCCACTCGTCTGAGTCCGGCGGGATCGGCGACCGAGGATCCCCCGAACTTCTGCACGATGAGTGCCACATTAACTCCTATTTTTCCGAGACATATTAATGGTAACTGGAAGCGCGTCGCCACCCGCGGGGCTTTCCGATATTTTCAGGTGAGATTGTTCTCCTGCTCGGCTGCCTGATGGGGCGCCGCATTTGGGCTGGACGCTGTGCTTTACGGTGATCCCGGAGCTGAGCTGCTTAGTTGTGCTCGCCGTGCGTTTCCGCGACTGGGGCGGAAGGCGTGGTGCCCGGAACCACCGAGGGCATTCGTCCCGTGTCTGTCATACCCGTGCCGGGCATGTTTGTGGTGCCCGTGCCGGTGGTTTCCAGTGTGGTACTCGTGGTGACAGTTTCTGTGCCGGTAACACCCGCGGTGGTGATGCTGGTTTCTATGCCGGTAGTGGCCGCGGTGTTCGCGGTTGTTCCGCTGGTAATGCGGGTGCGGCCTTCGAAGGCACGCGAGAGTGTGATTTCGTCAGCGTATTCGAGGTCTCCGCCAACCGGGAGTCCGGAGGCGAGACGGGAGATCGCGATACCGATGGGGGTGAGGAGACGAATGAGGTAGGCCGCTGTGGCATCGCCTTCAATATTGGGATCGGTGGCGATAATAACTTCGGTGACGCGGCCATCTTGGAGGCGGGTGAGGAGTTCGCGGATGCGCAGGTCTTCCGGGCCGATACCTTGGATGGGGTTAATGGATCCGCCTAGAACGTGGTAGCGCCCGCGGTATTCGCGGGTGCGTTCGATGACCATAATGTCTTTAGCTTCTTCGACGACGCAGATCACGGCATCACTACGCCGGGTATCTGAGCACAGTGAACAGATATCGGTTTCGGTGACGTTACCGCAGATCTGGCAGAAGTGGACGCGTTCCTTGACCCGGAGCATGGCTTCCGCGAGCGCCCGCACTTCGGGTTCTTCTTGTTCGAGGAGGTGGAAGGCGATGCGTTGGGCGCTCTTCGGGCCGATGCCCGGCAGACGCCCGAGCTCATCAATGAGCTCTTGCACGGCACCGTCATACACCCCCGCCACTACATTCCTCCTTGTACGGTATCAATTTCTTCAACAATGGTTCCTGAGAGCATTTCCACCACAACGTGCAGCCCGACCACATTGCTCTGCTCGATTGTGGGATCGTCCAAGGAGACATCATCCTCCTCAGTAGGATACCCCACCCCCGGCTGCGGTGCGCCATTATGCTGGCCATTCGAGCCATTCACGCTGTTCAGAGCGTTCGCACCGGCGACGCCACCCCCGCCATTGATAGTCGCGGGCGCGGCACTAGCCGGCGTGGTGGGTTCACTACCAAAGGGGGTACGACCTGCGGACGTACTATCATCACCCGCACTGCCGTGGCGGAGCTGGCGCAGGTGTTCCCGCGCGTCATAGGTGGGGATTTCCTGCGTGCGTTGCGGCGGGCGCGGGATATGGAAATCTTGCGCGGGCCCGTGTGCGGGAAGCTGCCCGGACATATCTCCCGGGCCAGCGAAGGGTTGCGGCATGGGCATGTTCTGGAGATAGAACGGAATCTCCCGGCCGGAGTTAGCTGGGCCGGCATTATCGCCCTCGGGGCGACTCGCGCTTGCACTAGCCCCGCCGGAGCTGACCGGACCCGAACTAGCCGAACGGGACGCGGCGGTTTGCCGGCTGGGCGGGTAGTATTCCGCGTCATCCGGATCGGAAAGCTCTTCGGGTTCGGGCCATTCATCATCCCCGACTGCTTTACCGGCACTGTTGGCAGTTTCCGGCCGCGCGGATGCAGCGCCAGAGCCCGAGGAAGCGGGAGTGGCCGCCGCGGTGGCGGCATTAGCTTTTGGGTGGGCACCACCGCCATCAGAAACACCCGGACGAGGCTGGGGAGATAGCGCTGAGGACTGGGGAGGCTCCGTATGTGCCACCCCACCCGGCTGCCCCGCAGCATCGGACTGCTTTGCCGCCGCGGAAACAACCCGCACGGTGACGGGAATAGAGGTGAAATGCGAAAGGTGCGCGCTCAGGCGTTCCACATTGCGTGTATCCTGCAAGGCGCCAAGGACCTTCTCTGAAGAAAACTCCAGGGCGACCTGGTTTCCCCGCGATCCGAGAACCCGAGTAGGCCCGGAGAAAATAGCTTGGGCGAAACGCCCGGAGGACGTCACCTCCGCCCACCTAGCTGTGAGCTCCGCGGCGTGATCCGGCTCTGATTCTTCCGGAGCCGGAGCCTGCTCCAGGCTATCTTCACGCGGTTGCGGTGCTGGCGATTCACCGGTTGGCTGAACAGTGTGCTGAACCGAATGTTCTTCCGCTTGCGGAGCACGCTGCTCCACGGACCGCTCCGCAGGCCGCTCCGCGGCTGGCGACGTGGGTGATTCCGTGGCCTGTTGAGGAACGGGCTGTGCGGAAGCTGCGGCGGCGGAGTTCTGCACCGAAACGGAAGTAGCAGGCTGCGGCGCGGCAGCGGACGGAACGCTAGGAGATGCCGAAACCACCGGGGTCCCGCGCTGTGCCGCGGCCGCTGCGGCCGCTGCTGCCCGCGCCTTTTCCCGCGCGATGTCCTGCGGTGATTTCCGCGCGGTCCCACTGGCCCCAACTCCCGGCCGCACCCCCCTGTTTTTCTGCTCCGCACCGCCGAGCGCCACATCCGAAGGCAATGCCGCACCGCTACCGGGAATCAAAAGCCGAGCGCAGAGCAACTCCAGCTGCAAGCGCGGCGACGTTGCGCCGACCATCGCGGAGAGAGCCTCGTTCGCACGCTCGGCACTTTCAGTGGCACGCGCCGCACCCAGCGCCTGCGCTTGGGTGCGCATGGTGGCCAACTGGTCCTGCGGCAATTCACCCAAAGCATCCGCCGCGGCTTCCCCCGCTAAATCGATGACGATCAGATCGCGCAGGCGCTGGAGCAGATCTTCCACAAAACGGCGCGGTTCATGACCGGCACCGATCAGTTCTTCGACGACGCCGAAAAGCTGGCTCCCCGAACTTTCGGCAATAGCGTTGACCGCACGATCCAGCAGACCACTATCCGTATAACCCAGTAGCGCAACCGCCTGAGAATAGGACAGCGTGGACGTTTCCGAACCGCCCATGAGCTGGTCCAGAACCGAAAGGGAATCGCGCACCGATCCCCCGCCTGCCCGCACCACCAAACCGAGCACCCCCGGTTCCGGGGTAATGCTTTCCTCCGCGCAGATCTGCGAGAGGTACTCCTCCATCCGCGCCGGGGACACCAGGCGGAAAGGATAGTGGTGGGTACGCGAGCGGATGGTGCCAATTACTTTTTCCGGCTCCGTGGTAGCGAAAATGAACTTGATATGAGCCGGGGGTTCTTCCACGAGTTTGAGCAGGGCATTGAAACCCTGGGTGGTGACCATATGGGCTTCGTCAATAATGAAAATCTTGTAGCGATCCCGGCTGGGGGCAAAAGCCGCGCGTTCAACCAAGTCACGGGCATCATCCACCCCGCCGTGGCTGGCCGCGTCCATTTCCACCACGTCCAGAGAACCGGGGCCATCCCCCGCCAGCTCCCGACACGAGGCACATTCCCCGCACGGCGTATCCGTGGGTGCCTGCGCGCAATTCAAGCAGCGGGCGAGGATGCGCGCCGAGGTAGTTTTCCCGCACCCGCGCGGACCCGAGAAAAGATAGGCGTGCACCGTACGCTCGCCGCGCAACGCAGCCATGAGGGGACGAGTTACCTGCTCCTGGCCGATAACATCTTGAAAACGCTCCGGGCGATACCGCCGATACAATGCCATGCTCACGAGTATCAGTCTACGGGGTACCTACGACACGAATCACGCGCGCGAAAAACCTGTGGATACAAGACGCCCCACGCACCCGCCAGAGCTCGCATACCCTTGCTGCCTTCCGGCCCTGGGGGAGTTTTGCAAGATGACGCCACGTGGGGAGTCAGGTGCCAGTCTAAACGAGTTCGCGGGGAATGCAAAACGCAGGGATAGGGCCCGGCTTCATTTTCACCATTTTTTGTGTCGGAGGCCCGCGGTACACTCTCTAGCGTGAGTGGGCGATCCCCGCGGTGGCGGGAGTATCGCCGTCGTCCACAACAACAGGGAGAATCAATGGCTTTCCTTACCGAAGATCTATTGGAAACACTGCGCTCGCGGGCGGCGGCGGTGGATGCCGCCAATGTTTTCCCGCGTGAAGACTACGAAGATTTGAAGCAGGCCGGCTACTACGGTGCTTTTGTCCCCAAGGAATACGGTGGGGCCGGCTTGAGCCTGGTTGAAATTTGTGCGGAACAAACCCGTTTAGCGAAGTACGCCCCGGCCACCGCGTTGGGCATTAATATGCACCAGATTATTGTGGGGCTCGGCCGTCACCTGGTGCGCAACGGCGTGGCCGCTGGGGAAAAGATCCTACGTGAAGCCGCGGCCGGTAAGCTCTTCGCTTTCGGTATTTCTGAACCGGGTAATGACCTAGTGCTTTTCGGTTCGCTCACCCGAGCTGAACGCGATGAGGCGGGGTACCGGCTGTACGGCACCAAAGTTTTCACGTCCCTCGCGCCCGCGTGGGATTACCTCATGACTTTCGGCGCGCTCAAGGATGACTCCGGGGTGCGTGATGTTTTCGGCCTGGTTGAACGGGGCGACGGCGGCTTCGCCATCAAGGATGATTGGAACACCCTCGGGATGCGGGCCACCCAATCCAATTCCACGGTTTTGGACGGCGCGCTACTTCGCGATGAAAACGTCTTGGGAATCGTGGCACCGGGCCCGAATAAGGAACCGGTTGTTTACGGAATCTTCTCCAATTTTGAGATTCTCCTCGGTGCTACCTATCAGGGTATTGGTGAACGCGCCATTGAGGTCGCGGTGGAGCATGTTAAGAAGCGCCGCTCGGTCCTCCACAATGATGTTTACGCAAATGATCCCGATATCCGCTGGCGTATTGCGGAAGCCGCACTCACAATGAACGCGGTGGGTCCGCAGCTGCGTGAACTGGCTGCACATATTGACAGCGGGGAGCTGGGCGGAGCGGATGAATACCCGCGTTTCTCCGCGGCCAAGAATGTGGCGGCGGAAGCGTCGCTGCGCACCGTGGAAGAATGCATCCGCGCCTGCGGAGGAAGCTCGTACTACGCGGGTCATGAACTTTCGCGACTCTACCGCGATGTGCTCGCTGGACTTTTCCAGCCTTCCGACCAGGAGTCCCTCCACGGTTCCTGGGCAAGCCTGGTGCTCGGGCCCGTCACGCGCAAGGAGAACTAGCCCCAGAAATCAAGGAGTCTATGTATGAGTGAATCCGTACCCGAAGTTTCTTACAGCGCGAACGTGGATCGCACGCTGCTCGGTGAGCTTCCCTGGCAGCCCGCGCTTGAACATCTGGATTTGCTGGCTGCGCCGGTGGCGCAGGGCCTACGGACCATTGCACAGAGCCATCCTGAGCTCGCAGCGCAAGCTCTGGTCACAGAGATTGACCCGGACTTCGCGGATACCGAACCTATGACCGAGCACTACGGGCTCGATTTAGCGGTGTCGTGTAATTGCGTGCTGGTGGCCGGCAAGCGTGAAGGTGAGGAACGGGTGGCGGCCTGCGTGGTGCGGGCAACTACCCGCGCGGATGTGAACCACGTGGTGAAGAAATTCCTCAACGTTCGCAAGGCTTCGTTCTGGCCTACCGAGCTGGCGGTGGAAGCTTCGGGTATGGAGTACGGCGGGATTTCCCCGGTTGGGGTTCCGCAGACATGGAATCTCCTGATTGATGAGCGGGTGGCTGCCGGAACGGCTCTTATTGGCTCGGGGTTGCGCCGCTCAAAGCTCGTGGTGCCGGGGGCACTGCTCGCGCAGCTGCCCGGTGCGCACGTGTTGAACAACTTGGCAATTGAGTAACAATCGGTGATCGCACTAACTGTGCGATCAAATAACGTGGGCATCACCTCATTGCGCTGGGTGGTGCTCACACCCGAATCTACGCTAAGCTGTACAGGCAGTTTAAAACTGCCCTGGAGGATTCGCCTAGTGGCCTATGGCGCACGCTTGGAAAGCGTGTTGGGTGCAAGCCCTCGGGGGTTCGAATCCCCCATCCTCCGCAATAGGTTTAGCCCCCAAGCCGGATAATCGGCTTGGGGGCTAAGTTTTTGTTGAGCTGCCGCGGGAAAGTCGGCGTCGGCGCGACGGTTTCGTGTCGCGTTTGTTCTGGTCTTTGGTGGTCTTTTTGGGGTTCTTGGGGGTACATTTGGGGGTACCCGTTCGGGGTACAAAGCAGTACCCCCAAAGTTACGCGGCAAGCTGGCTGACACGTCCCGCAGTAATACCGAGAGCCGACGCGATTTCCCGCGTAGAGTACCCTTCCTCCCGCAAAACATGGATGGAATGCAAGGTTGCTTCCCGCAGACGGGCCTGTTCAACTTGGAGCTCGAGCCTCCTCTTAGCGATTGCGAACGCCACCTGAATCTCCGGGCTTAAACCTTCACCAGCTTCTAGCTGGATATTGAATTTAGCTCCGCTGGGTAAATCTGCAGCGAGAACGATTGCATCCATCATTCCTTTGCACAGTTTTTTGAGGGTGGGGGCAAAGTCTACAGCTTCGGGAAATTCCACACACTGACCAAGCCAGTCGGTTTCCTCGCGGGTTACAGTAACGCGGTAGGTTTTCATTTTGTGAGCCATCCTTTCCCAAGTATTGGGGCGAGTTGTTTTTCGATGGTTTTCAGGGTTCCGATGCGAATGTCGTGGCTCCCATGTTGTGGGACAGTTGCGAAAACGGTCTGTCCGTCGCGCGTGAGTTTGTAGCGGCGATGTGAACCTTCTTGCCGGACGCATTCGCCTCCCACTCGCTCAATGCGTTTGTTGATTTCTCTCGCCTTCACACCCATGAATTTAGCCGCTAAACAATAACATGTCAAGGAGCTAAACACCCCAAGCCTCCCGGACGCCCGAGGAACAAGGGGTTTTCCCGAGATGTACCGCGCACGTACGACAAGTGCAGTACAGGTCTGAGAACACCTAGCACCCCGACGGGACACGTGTGACTACTGGGCATCTTGAGATTACAGCACTTCCAGCGTAGTACGACTTGCCCCCTCACCTCTCATATATGAACATAGGTACCCAGCTCGACGGCCCACACCTTCGATGGCTATGGACGGTAAGATATGTATCGCGGCGCTTTGATGGGCGCTTCATCGATGAAGTAACGCAAAACTTCATGCCGCTTTATTTATACAACCATAGACGAGGGAAGTTATATCAGCACCACTGCAGTGCTCCGGATGCGGTAGCAACAATATTTCCGTGCAATTCGTAGAAAGCGGTCAGCACTCCGCCCGTAAAGGACTCGGCGGGCTTGGCCGTCTTAACAACTCGGCACGGAAAGTCACTGGGATGATGACATTCGGTACATCGAACCTTTTTTGGAAGAAATCTGAAGGAACCATCCACACGAAAACAAAGAACGGCAAAATGGCCATTTGCCAAAGCTGCGGTAATAGCTGGAAAATCTAGAGATTCTTCCGATTTACCCCGTAGGCACATGCTGCCTGCGGGGTAAATTGATTCTCACAACATGGTCCACCTTATGAATGAGCATGGCCACCGTAACTCCAGCTAATCATGAAGACCGTCGTCGCCAATACCTTCGAGCTGCTCAACGTGGAAAATACCGGTTTCTGCTTTACCCTCAGGCCAACTGTCACGGAATAACCGCCGCGGGGCGGGAAGCTTCTTCGGCTTCCCGCCCCGCGTGCATCCATTTATTTTTTGAGGCCGGCGCAGTTCTCGACCGATTTCCGGTCAAGCCCGGCCAAGTTCCAGCCAGGTTGCGGTCCACTCTCGGTCCGGTCTCAGCCGAATTCCCGTCCGGCCCCGCCCCGAATCGCCACGCCATTCGCGCGAGTCCGGGCCGCCTAGCTGCGCCGTCGTACCAGAAGATGCCGCTAGTTGCTAGCGTGCGTGCCCTCCGCACCGCGCGAAGCATCGCGCGAAACGTCCGCGCCGCTCACGTTATCCGCACCTGCGGCACCGCCCGCGCGCGTCGCACCTTCAGCATGCCCCGCGATTTCCACGAGCTCTGCAAGCTCCGGTGCGCTCTGCACCCGCTGGCTCGCCGGCGTGCGCGCCAGCTTCCCATCGGGCTGAACATCCCAGGACCGTTCCAGGTGACCTTCCGCAAGCTCCGCACCCGCGGGGGCCGAGGCCGGCGTCGCCGGTTCGAGGGACGTACCGCGCAGGCGCGAAACCGCGCGCATGCAGTGGTAGATAATAATGGCACCGAAGGAACCGAGCGCGATTCCTTCGAAGACCATATCCCCCACCGCCCAGGTGTAGTTCGCAATCGCAACCACCATCGCCACCGCGGCGGTATTGAGATTGACCGGATCGGAGAAGTCCACGCGGTTCTGCACCCAGATACGCACCCCAAGCATCCCGATCATGCCGTAGAGGATTGTGGCCGCGCCACCCAGCACCCCGGGAGGAATCGTCGCAACAACCACGCCGAACTTCGGGAACATGGACAGCAGCAAGGCGCTCACCGCCGCCACAATGTAGGCCGCGGTGGAGTAGACGCGAGTCGCAGCCATCACTCCGATGTTTTCCGCGTACGTCGTGGTACCCGAGCCCCCGCCCGCGCCGGCGAAAACGGTCGACAGGCCATCAGCGAACAGCGCCCGGCCGGTTACCCCGTCCAGATTGCGGCCGGTCATCGCGGACACCGACTTCACGTGACCCACGTTCTCCGCGATCAGCACCAGCACCACCGGGACGAACAACCCGAGGGTGGACACATCGAAAGCCGGGGCGTGGAAAGTGGGGACACCCACCCAGCTGGCATCGCCAATAGCGCTGAAGTCCACTTCGCCGCGGATGCAGGCGCATACATAACCGATAATGACGCCGATGAGGATGGAAAGACGCCCGATAATGCCCTTGAAGAGAACCGTGACCGCGAGCACCGCCACGATGGTCACCACCGCGGTCACCGGCGCGGCCTTGACGTTATTCCAGGCAGCGGGAGCCAGGTTGAAGCCGATGAGTGCCACGATCGTGCCGGTCACCACCGGGGGCATGAGCTTATCGATCCACCCCGCACCGAAGACCATGACGATGAGGCCGACTACCAACAGGGCCGCACCTGTCGAAATAATGCCACCCTGGGCGAGCGCCATCCCGTGCGAATCAATGGGACCGCCGCCCTGGGTGTAGCCGGTCACCGCACCGATGGGCGCAATGAGGGCAAAAGAAGAGCCCAGGTAACTGGGCAATTTTCCGGCGGTAATAAGGATAAAAAGAAGGGTTCCGCATCCCGTGAAGAACAATGTCGTCGAAGGATCGAAACCCGTTAATAGGGGAACGAGGAACGTTGCGCCAAACATTGCAACAACGTGCTGCATTCCAATGCCGATTGTGGCTGGCCACCCCAGCCGTTCGTCCGGTTGAACCACCTCACCCGGCGCGATGCGCACACCGTCGCCGTGAAGTTTCCATACTTGTGCCATGAATGCTCTCCTCGTTGCTCTTCGCGCGGGCTTACCCGCACATCAGAAGGAATGGGTTCGCAATCTCGCAGTGGCGACCGGGGTACCGCGTGGCGACCGGCCCGCCCACACTCGTTTGAACCTGAATTAGTGTATGGCTTTTTGCGGTCGCTGCAAGTCCCGCGCGACTCGCTTCACAGGGGCGACGACGCCGCTACCGCTCAAAAACTAGGTAAACACTACGTAAACGAGGGGAGATGGGATGTGTCACAATGCCTGCATGAGCATACACACGAGCAGCCCACGCACCTAGGCCGCTAGCTACCGTGCCAGCACCTGCACAAACACACTCACGAGCACGGCAATGCGGGCTATCTCCCAGCGCGCGCAGCTGCTTTTTTAGGTCTGGTGAACTAGCGTTAAACCGTGACCCAGCAGCATCTTGGGCCCCGCGAGGCCTACCGTCGTAAGATCCAGCAGCGCCAGACCGTGGTGTTCAGCATCGTGTCCGGGGCGCTCGCGATTGTTTTTGCCCTCTGCCTGCTCATCTGGCTCGGCATTCTTCCTTCCCCGATCAATAAGGAATTCGCCGCCGATCCGGATCCCGATGAAGTCACCATTCCCTGCCTGAGCGCCCCCACCGCGCCGCTGGAGCTCTCGAAAATTAACGCTAATGTGTATAACTCCACATCCTCGAGCGGACTCGCAGCGGAAGTTGCGCATAACCTCGCGGAAATGGGGGTCACCGTAGGAACGACGGCGAACTGGCCAGCCGGTGTGGATAAATACGGTGCTATTGTGCAGGCCGGACCCGATGGGCTGGCTGCTGCCTACACCTTAGCCACGTACATTCCCGATTCGGTGGTGGGATTTTCTAATGACACCACAGGCCAAACGGTCACGGTGATCCTGGGGGAGAAATTCGATGCGCTGCGCAGCCCGGAAGATGCCGCTGCCCAGCTTACCGACGGACAACTCACTTCCCCGGACAGTTGCGTACCGGTCAGCGAGGCACGGAAGTAGGCGGCCAGCTTTAGCCACCCACAGTTCCCGGCCAGCTTGTGCTTGGCGCTAGCCTAGCTGCGTGCAACCGGCTACTTTCCAGCCACCGCGCCCGGCCCGAGGTGATCATCGCGGTCTGAGTACAGCACGGTAAAGCGTTCGACCACTACATCGCCTGCCGGATTAAATTTCAGCCCGGCAGCTGCCGCTTCCGCTCGGAAAAACTCCGCGTGGGTAGCCCGCCAGCTTTCCAAACTGCCGTCCCCTTCACCTTCGGCCCGCGCGATATCTGTGTCCACCTCCGCGAAGGGCATGACCTCCACGCTATCGGTGCGGATAAGGGCACGCGGGCGTTCCGCCCCATCCAGCACGATCGCTAAATCGCCTTTTTCGGGAAGCGGCACATCTTCGGCGCGGTAACTATCCGCCCAGCTTGACGTCGCAGTTTTCCTCCCCGCCACAATGAGTTCGGCAATCTCGGTGGCTTCTTCGGAGCTGAGGCCGAAACTAAATGCCGGGGGCCGGAAAGCGGAAATCGATTCGCCACCCGTGATGACCTCGAGCGGGTTGATTTTCCCGCGGGTGACCGCACGGGCCCAAAAAGCTTCGAGGAAGCCTTCTACCTGGGTGTTCTCACTCATGGGTATCCTCCTCGGCCGGTGCGAATGGTTGTGTGGCAGCACCCGGGTTGAGGCCTTCGGCCTCCAGGGCAGCGTTAAGCCATTGGGTGGTAAGAATGCGCACCAGGGCATTAGCGCCCAGGGCCCCGCCCGCAATGGTCAGCGCGCGATACCCGCGTTTATTCCAGCGCCGCGCTCCGGCGATAACCATCGCCAAGCCCAGGCCGGCCTGAGCGGAAGAAATAATCTCCAACAGCCGTGGATGATCCAGGTAGAGACGCCGATATACTTTCCACATCCCAGCCGGGGCGGAACCGTAGCCGGATACCTCATACGCCAGGGATGCTTTCATGCGCTCCGGGAAAGCCTGCGGCGTGAAAACGGTAGCCTCCGGAATATCCGCGGCTTCCCGCTCGCCGCGTAATACTTCGCCCACAGCTGCCGGCAGGCCTAGCACCTCGAGGAAACGCGGCACTGCTTCGGATACCGGGGCGGTCAGTGCCTCGGTCAGATCCCCGGCATCTACCTCCGGGAAATCATCAAGGATACGCCGCACCCGCGCACCCGCTCCCAGCTCTTCCCGGGAGAAAGCCGCAGCTGCGCTATCGGCTTCCACGTGCGGGAGGTCCTGGAGAGTATCGAGCCATTTCCAATAGGTAATACCGGAGTTCTGCCGGATGACCAAGACCGGGTTGCGCCAGCTCGGCGCCGCCCCGGCAGTGGAGAGCACGATCACGAATTCGGGCCGCCGCCCGATCTCTGCGTCGCGGGCCAGGGGCACATCGGCCACCATAACATTGGCGTTCCCATGCTCGAAAACAGCCACCGGTTTTTTGATCCGCGCCGCCAGACCCGGCACCCGCGCAAAAGGCACATCCGAAATCGCCACCATAGGCCCGTTGTGCATGGTCGGTATTTTTCCTTCGTCACCGGGCAGCAGCGGGGAATCAGAGACCGGCGCATCCCCGCCAACTTCGCTTGCTGCCGGATCCGCCGCGGGAGCGGCGGCGGCGTCGTTATGAAAATGCGCGTCCGCGTACGCGAGATCAGCTTCCGTGACATCCACTTCACCCAAATCAATATTCGGGTACACCACGTAACCATCCACTTCAATGTGGATTTTGCGCAGTTCGTGATCCATTTTTTGGGCGAAATCCACGAGGTTGAGGCCGGGAACGATACCGGGTTCCTCCTGTGTGTTCCCAATATCCGCACCCGTTCCGGAACGCTCGTTCCCGGGATGCTCTGCGCCCTCCGCGTCTGCCTCATCCGCTCCAGACCGCGTTCCAGACTGCGCACCGGACGTAGGAACGCCGGGCGCACCCGCAGCACCGGAAGCGCCGGGATCCGCGGTGTCACCTTCCGCCTCGACCGCCTCCAGGACACTCCGGATCGTGGCCACGCGGCGCCGCTTGCCGGTCACCGCAATCTCAAAACGGAAAATATCGCCGTCGTGATCCCCACGAACCACCACGCCTTCGCGCGCGAAGAAATCTTCAAGTTGGGCGGGGCTAGTCAGGCTCTGGTCGAGCCGCTGCACCTCACCGCGAACCGGCCTCCACTGATACATTGTCCCCTCCGTTCATCCGTGCCCGGATCCGATCAACCTGGTAGAGCGAAATTCCCGTGGCGACCGCGGCGTTGAGCGACTCCATGCGCGCAGCGATCGGGATTGAGGCAATCGCATCGCATTTATCACGAATGAGCCGCGCCAGCCCGCGCCCTTCCGAGCCGGTCACCAGCACCAGCGGAGTATCTGCCAGGCTGAGGTTCTCCACCGTGGTGGAGCCGCCGCCGTCCAAACCGACCACGAAATATCCCATTTTCTTCAGTTCGTCGAGCGTGGATGCCAGGTTCGTTACCCGCGCCGTCGGTACAATCGACACCGCCCCGGCCGACACCTTCCACACCGTGGCATTCACGCCGGCCGCGCGGCGCTCCGGCACGATGACCGCATCCGCGTTGAAAGCCGCCGCGCTGCGCAGCACCGCCCCCAGATTATGCGGGTCGGTCACCGAATCAAGGGCCACGAAAAGCGGCAGTGGCCCGCCCGCTTCGTGGCGCTCCAGAGCCGCGCGTGCCTCTTCAATTGCATCCGCGTACTCGTAGGGCGGCACTTCAATGGCCACGCCCTGGTGCACGGCGTTCTCCGTCATCCGGTCGAGCTCGCCGTGGGAAACTTCCACGAGCGGCGCACCCAGCGCGGTTGCCTGCGCCACCAGCTCGGCCAGGCGCTCGTCACCCACCGCGGAAGTCTGCATAAAGACCCTGGTCAGAGGCACGCCGGCCCGCACCGCTTCACGTACCGGATTCCGCCCGCAAATCAGTTCGTGGCCGGCCGCGGTATGCAAGTCACGGCGCAGCTTAAAGCTGTAACGCTCGCGCGCTTCGGCTTGCGCTTTGCGGGCATCGCGCACCTGCTTTTCTTTATAGGCCTTGTGGTAGACCCTTTCCTCCGCTTTCGGGGTGGGGCCCTTGCCTTCCAGGCGCCGGCGGTTATTCCCGCCCGAGCCGACCGTGGCGCGCTTCTTGCCCTTGGGGCGCCGGGTGCGTCCGTCTCCCATATTTCTCCTACTTTTCTTCCGCGCCGGTGGCGGATTCTTCTACGTTGGTGGCGGAATTTTCCGTGCCGGTTGCGGGTTCTTGCGCGTTTTCTAGGTGCCAGTGGGCACCGTCCACCGAATCTTCCACCGCAATGCCGGCCGCGTGCAAAGTATCGCGGAGCGCATCGGCCCGGGCCCAGTCTTTCGCGGCGCGCGCGGCCGCGCGTTCCGCCAGCATGGTATCAACGACGGCGCCCAGCGCCCGCGCGGTCGCTTTATCAGTACCACTGGAATTACGCCAGGGTGCAGCCAGGGGATCCAGCCCGAGCACATCGAGCATGGCCCGCACCCGCACCTGGGCGGCGCGCACCCCGGCGCTGTCTCGTTCCGCGAGCGCGGCGTTCCCGCGGCGCACCTCCTCATGGATCACGGCCAGCCCACTCGAAACATTGAGGTCATCATCGAGGGCCCGCACGAATGCTTCGGGTAGATCCGCCGGACCCACGGCCGCGATTTCTTCCGCCGGTACTTCTTCAGTGGCGGCAACCGACCGTTCCACGAATCCGGCCAGGCGCTCCCACACCGCCCCGGCTTCCGCCAGGTTTTGCGGCGTGTAGTCCACGGTGGAGCGGTAGTGGACCGTTCCCAGCGCGAAACGCACCACCGCCGGGGATACCTGCGCGGTAACATCCTCCAACGAGACGACATTCCCCAGGGACTTACTTATTTTTTCGCCATTAATGGTCACCCAGGCGTTATGCATCCAGTACCGCGCGAAATTCCGCCCCGCCGCATGCGCCTGCGCCTGCTCATTTTCGTGGTGCGGGAAACGCAAATCGATCCCGCCACCGTGAATATCAAATTCTTTACCCAGGTAGTGGGTGGACATGGCGGTGCACTCCAGATGCCAGCCCGGGCGCCCGCGCCCCCAGGGAGTATCCCAGGCCGCGCTTTCCGGCTCACCCGGCTTGGGTGCCTTCCACAGCGCGAAATCATGCGGATTGCGCTTATCGCTTTCCCCGCCGTCCTCATCCACCACCATATTTTCAAGCTTTTGGCGGGTGAGGGAACCGTAATCCGGTAGGGACGCGACATCAAAATACACATTGCCGGGTTTGCCCACATAAGCATGGCCGGCGTCGATAATCTCCTGGATAAGCGTGATCATCTGCGGGACGTGCCCGGTAGCGCGAGGCTCATACGTGGGATCCAGCACGCCGAGAGTACGGTAGGCGGCGCTGAATTCCTTTTCGAAACGGTAGGCCCACGCCCACCACGGAGCACCGGCCTGCGCGGATTTATCGAGGATCTTATCGTCAATATCGGTGACATTGCGCACCAGGCGCACCTCATTGCCGCAGCGGCGCAGCCACCGCACCAGCACATCGAAGGCCAGAGCGGAGCGAATATGCCCGATATGCGGGGACCCCTGCACCGTAGCGCCGCACAGGTACACACTGACCTTCCCGGGTTCCAGGGGAACGAAATCCCGGACGGCACGGGCTGACGAATCATAGATCTTGAAGCTCACGTAGCCAGTTTACCCGCTCCCTGCCGGCCAGGCAGCGCCCTTCCTCTGCTGGTGTACCCGGGCCGTGCTACTGCCTGTGGCCGAAGCTGCGCCGTCGTACCTATCCCCGTACTACTTCCCCGCGAGTGCCGTTCAACGCCTCGTTACCCTCCTCGCCTACGATGAAGCCATGCATAACACTTCCGCGCGTTCCGTTCTTTTCAACCGCCGGGTTTTCCCGTGGGCGCTGTGGGACTGGGGTTCGGCAGCTTTTAACGCCGTCGTCACGACCTTCGTTTTCACCCCGTATCTGTCCAACGAAAAATTCTTCGGGTCCCAGGCCAATGCCTTGATCGGCTGGGGCTTGGCGCTCGCCGGGCTGCTCGTGGCACTTATCGCCCCTGCGGTGGGGCAATGGGCGGACCGGTCGGGAAAGAAAAATTCCCTCCTTACCCTCACCACCCTCGTCACCATTGCGTGCATGGCGCTGCTGTTCTTTGTGGCACCCTCGCCTTCCTACCTGTGGCTCGGGGTAGTGCTGCTGGCTGTGGGCAATATTGTTTTCGAGATCGGTTCGGTGGTCTACAACGCGATGGTCACCGATATTTCCACACCGGCAACCCTGGGCCGCATCTCCGGTTTCGGCTGGGGCATGGGATACGTGGGCGGTATCGTGCTCCTCCTCATCCTCTTTATTGGCTTCATCAGCCCGGATACCGGCTGGTTCGGGGTGACGAGCGCGAACGGTATGAACATTCGCGTGTGTATGATCGCCTGTGCGCTGTGGACGCTGATTTTTTCCGCCCCACTTATGGTGCTCTCCCGTGACGAAGCTCCGCGCGGGGAACAATCCCGCGGCGTTATCGCCGCCTACCGGGCTATTTTCCGCTCTATTGCGCGGCTGTGGCACGCTGATCGCTCCACGTTCTGGTTCCTGATTTCTTCCGCGATTTACCGCGACGGTCTGGCTGGCGTCTTCGCTTTCGGCGGGGTGCTCGCGGCCCGCGTTTTCGGTTTCACGCCCGGAGAAGTCATGATTTTCGGCATCGCGGCGAATGTGATCGCGGGGGTTGCGACCATTGCTTTCGGGTGGTTGGAAGATATTATCGGCGCGCGCCGCGTTATTTTGATGTCGCTCACCCTTATGATCGCGTGCGGCTGTGTGTTGTTCTTTATGCACGACGCCGGAAAAACCCTCTTCTGGGTCTTCGGCTCCCTACTGTGCATTTTCGTGGGGCCGGTCCAGAGCTCTTCGCGTACCTACCTGGCGCGCCGCGCCGGCCGGGAGAATAGCGGCGAGCTTTTTGGCCTCTATGCCACCACCGGCCGCGCGGTTTCTTTCCTCACCCCGGCGCTTTATTCGGCTGCGATTATGAGCTTCGGTTCGCTGGCCGGGGTGAGTGGGGATGCCGCGGCCCACTACGGCATTCTGGGGATTATCGCGGTGCTCGCGGTGGGGCTGGCCGCTTTCTACGGTTCGCTGCGCGCCGGGCGGCGATAACTCTGGCATCGGCCGCCGGGGAAGCCCGGCGCTCATCTGCGGCGAGCCACCGCAGTCCCAGCGGGGCACTATATGTTTTCAGAGCTGTAGTGCATTTGTCGTACATGCGAAGTACACCCCAGAAAACACTCCGCCTCCCCGGCGCGGCGCAGGTGGAGTGAGTCGTTCTCAAGCGCCGAGGCTGCACAACGTGCATTTTGGACCGTTGGGTGCGCAGATTGTACGTCACTGACAATAAAACAGGGAAAAACTGTCACCCACGTACATTCCGTTAGCCGGCCTGGTCGCTCACTTCCTCGAAGTGGGCATTCTGGACAGGCGGACCTGCACAGTGGGCGTAAGGAACCCAAACCCCGATGAAAACGGTGCTGTTATGCCCACTTTGTATCTCAGGGTTGGCTTGGTGCCGGCTCGGTGGGCCCGGGCGGGAGCGTACTTAGCGAGACGGATGCTGGATCGGGTTGGGTAGGGCCGGCCTCCAGCCCCACGACGTGGCGCCAAAGTGGTACTAGAGAACATCGGACTGCACAGAGTGGTACTGCACGACAGGAAACCGTGCTTTGACCGTAGCTCCAGTACCACTCTGTTCGTGATCACCGGGTGCCGATGCCACGCTGGTGTAAGCAGCGGTCACAAAGTGTAAATTCCGGAGACGGGGCTCGCGTAGTGCAAGCCCAGAGCAGAAATCGGGCCACAATGGTGCCTGGATGTGCACCCTGTTGTGAACTGAGGACAGCCCGCCATGGGCAACTCATTT
>NZ_JBHNSQ010000003.1:0-41331 GCF_059085665.1 Actinotignum sp. usb-actsch-213 | reverse complement strand
CAATGGAGTTATACACAGGTCCAGTTATTGACGCGCATCATCACTTTTGGGAGCCGCATCTGGGTTACCAACCCTGGTTGCGCCCCGATGCGCATATCCCCTTCCGCTACGGAAATTACGATCCAATCAAAGTTGATTTCGTGCCGGCGGATCTCACCGATTTAGCCGCGAGTATTAATCTCAACCTCGTCGGTTCGGTAACGATGGAAACCGAATGGGAACTCGATGATCCGGTTGGCGAAATGCGCTACACCCAAAATATCGCGGATCGCTTCGGCCTCCCCAACGCCGGGGTAGGGCATGCGATTCTCAAAGATCCGCAGGTGCAGGGAACCCTTGAAGAACTAGCTGAGATTCCTATTGTGCGCGGGGTTCGTAATAAGCCCGGGCAGTCAGATTCTCCGGTTAGTGCAGAAAGCAACCCGAGCCTGCTCACCGATCCGCAGTGGCAGAAGGGTTACGCAGCGTTGCGCGCCGTCGGATTTAGTTTCGACCTGCAGGTGGCCTGGTGGCATATGACCGAGGCGAAAACCGTTCTGGAGCAGAACCCGGATATTCCCCTCATCATTAACCACTCCGGGCTGCCCGCGGATCGCCACCCGGATATGATCGCCGGCTGGGTGCGCGCACTGGACTTCATGGCGCAATATCCGCAGGTCTCCATCAAGATTTCCGGGATCGGGTTGAAAGACCAGCCCTGGACCGTGGAAAATAACCGTCCCATCGTGGAAAGAATCACCGAGATTTTCGGAACCGAACGCATTATGTTCGCCTCGAATTTCCCGGTCGATTCCATTGCCGGAAGCTTCGCAGACATCTGGAATGGCTTCCGCGAGATCACGAGCGGATGGTCCCAGGCGGAACAACGAGCCGCCTACGCAGAGAACGCGGTGCGGATCTACCGCCTCCCGCAAGACCTGCTCAACACAACATCGGAAGCCGTGCGCACGGCAGCGCACGCAGAAAAATAGGACAACTACTATGGGATTTTTCGATCACTACCGCGTCGTCGACCTGTCGATGCTTATTGAGCCGCATTGGCGTTTTGCTCCGGAGTTCGCTTTCAAGGAACTCCCGAAACCGGAATTTACCTTCCGGTCCACTGTTCTTAAAGATTACGGTGCCCATAATTTCTCCCATTGCGATGCGCCACAGCATGTTGATCGAGCCCTCGAAACCATCGAGATGCTCCCCATCGAGCGTTTCTGCGGGGAAGCAAGTCTTATTGACGTCGCAGATTTGGGTGGTAACGCTGCACTTTCCCGTGAAGTTCTTGAGGCGCGGGCGGGCGCGGTACGCGCCGGCGACGTCATACTTATCCGCAGCAACCAGGCACTGCGCCACCCCACAACCGTGCCAGAATTCTGGACCAGGTCCCCGTGGATCACGAAGTCCGGTGCGGAATACCTCCTCGAGCTTGAGGCCAAGGCAATTGCTTTTGATTTCCCGCAGGACCGCGCGATCCGCGAACCGTACCTCACGGATTTTGAGCACCATGAACCCGTTGAAGACTGGGCCTGCCATACCGTGCTGCTTCCCAAAGGGATTCTGCAAATCGAATACTTGGCCGGGCTGGAGCAACTTAGCCAGGAACGCTTCCTCTTCTTTGCTGCACCCTTGAAAATCAAAGGCGCGGATGGTGGTCCCGCACGCGTCTATGCGCTCGAAGTAATCGCCGAGGAGGCATAAATGACAACCCCGGTCCACGTTCCCACGTCAGCGCGGCGCCGCTGGAAAATTCTCATTCCCGTTATTATCACGATCTACATCATCGCGTATATTGACCGTGTCAATATTGGCTTCGGCATGGAAGGCATCCGAGAAAGTCTCAATATGGATGCTTCCCAGGCCGGATTTGCCGCGGGAATCTTCTTCATAGGGTACCTCGTACTCCAGGTCCCGGGCGGCTACCTAGCGCAGAAGTGGAGTGCCCGGAAAGTTGTCTTTGTGCTCATGATCGGGTGGGGAGTCTGTGCGATTCTCGCTGGTTTCGTCCACTCGTATACGCAGCTACTTATCGCTCGTTTCACGCTCGGGGTATTCGAGGGTGGGGTGCAGCCAGCACTCATGGTTCTCATTTCGAGGTGGTTCTCCAAGGCGGAACGCGGGCGGGCCTTCTCGCTGTTCATCATGCACAATCCCATCGCCACGATCATCACAGGCCCCTTCGCCGGCCTTATCCTCATGTACGGGAACTGGCGCGAACTCTTCATTATTCAGGGTGCGCTGCCGCTGGTCATCGGCGTGGGGCTGTGGTGGTATTTCGCGGCCGATAATCCGGATACCGCCCGGTGGATTGACCAGGATGAAAAGGACGAGATCCGCGCCCTGCAAATCATTGATGGTAACGAAAAGCCGGTGGAATCGGATTGGCGCCTCGCGGTGCGTAATCCCTTCACCTGGTACCTGGCCTTCCTGGGGATGTTTGTGTGGCTGGGCTTCTACGGGCTCCAGATTTGGCTTCCCACCCTCCTCAAGCAGTCTTTCCACGGTTCTCTTACGGTGGGTCTAGTTTCCGCGATCCCGCCCGTTTGCGCTGGTATCGCTATTTGGTTCAACGGGAAGGGCGCGGACCGAGATCAGCGCTATTGCACCCGCGTGGGTATTCCGCTCATCCTTGGCGGCATTATCCTGGCGCTTTCCTCTTTCGTGACGGCGGACCAGCGATGGCTGGTGGTGATCGCCCTCGCGGCGGCAACCGCCTGCCAGCTCTCCTTCTTCGCTCCGTACTGGACGATCAACTCCCTGCTGCTGCCCCCTGCGGCGGTGGGTGCCGGCTTCGGTATCATTAACGGTATCGGGAACCTCGGCGGGATGCTCGGCCCGTACCTCGGCGGATGGCTGCAAGACCTCACGAACGGAAATATGTTCGCTACCACGGTGTTCTTCGGGGTATCGGTCGCCGTTGCCGGGATTATGGCTTTCGGCCTGTCCGGTGCGGTGCGAGCCAAAATCGCTGAGGATCGTGCCCGCCAGAGTGCAATCCTCGCAGATCAACCAATGGAGTAACAATGACGTTTATCTACAACGATCCTAAACAATTCCCCGCTGAAGCCCTCGCGGGTTTCATCGCCGCTAATGAGCGGTACGTGGAGGCGGTGCACGGCGGCGTCGTACGGTCTACTACCTCCCCGGAGGGCGAAGTGGCGCTGGTCATTGGGGGTGGTTCGGGGCACTACCCGGCCTTCCCTGGCTGGGTCGGCCCAGGTATGGCGCACGGTTGCGTATGTGGGAATATTTTCGCTTCCCCCTCGCAGTCCCAAGTCACCGCGGTATCCCAAGCTGCTGATAACGGCGGTGGCGTGCTCCTCATGTACGGCAATTACGCCGGGGACGTTCTCCACTTTGGGAAAGCCGCCAGTATTATGCGTGCGGACGGTCTGGATGTGCGCGAAGTACAGATTTCTGACGACGTCGCATCGGGGATCCCGGAAAAACACCGTGAGCGCCGGGGTATTGCGGGTGACCTTTTCGTCGTGAAAGTAACCGGCGGGGCAATCGCCGCCGGGTACAACCTGGACGAAGCCGAACGCATTGGCTGGCACGCCAATGATTCCACCCGTACCCTCGGGGTCGCTTTCACCGGCTGCACCCTCCCGGGATCGGGCGATCCGCTCTTCACCGTGCCTGATGGAAAATTCGCTCTCGGGCTTGGGATTCACGGTGAGCCCGGGATCTCCGAACACGAACATGCCACCGCGGATGAACTGGCAACCCTTCTGGTTGACGGTGTTCTTGCCGAAGAACCCGAGCGCCGCGAGGGCGGCTACAGCGGGCGCGTGACGGTGATCGTTAACGGGCTGGGCGGAGTGAAGTACGAAGAAATGTTCGTGCTCTACCACGCAGTCTCTAGCATCCTGGCCGAACGTGGCCTGGAGGTCGTGGCGCCGGTCGTAGGTGAACAGGTGACCTCACTCGATATGGCCGGTGTTTCTCTCACCGTTGCTTTTCTCGATGAGGAACTGGAGAAGTTCTGGCTGTCCGGTGCGGATACCCCCGCTTTCCGTACTGGAAACGTGGAGAACCAGCAACGCCGCGAACGCCCCGTTGCGGAAGCGCACGCGGTGGAACTCAGTGCCGGCACGCCCGAATCGGCAGCGCAGGCGGAACGCATCGCCGTCGTCTTCACCGCTTTTGCCGATGCTGCTATCGCGGCGGAAGCGGATCTGGGCAAGCTGGATTCCATCGCTGGGGACGGTGATCACGGTCAAGGCATGACCCTCGGCTCGGTAGCTGCACGCGATGCGGTCCGCCGGGCCCTCTCCGCCAAGGCGGGAGCTGCGAGCCTGGTGGACTCGGCTGGCAAAGCATGGTCCGAAGGCGCGGGTGGTACCTCGGGTGCACTCTGGGGAGATGCCATCTGCCAAGCTGCCAGCCATCTTGACGATGGAGGAGCGGTTTCGGCCGAAATATTGGGCGCGGCCGTCGTTGATGCGGCGCGAAATGTGGCGCGCGACGGTGGTGCCGTCGTCGGAGATAAAACGATGGTGGACGCAACCGAACCTTTTGCCGATGCACTGGAAAAGGAGCTTGCCGAAGGCGTGGGGCTCAAGGACGCCTGGACGCGCGCGGCCGAAGTAGCCCGTCAGGCCGCCGAAGCTACTTCGGAGCTGGCTGCACGCAAGGGCAGGGCCAAGACACACGGCGATGCGTCACTCGGTCACCCGGATCCGGGCGCGGTGTCTTTCGCCCTCCTCATGGCCGCGGCAGCGGAGGCGCTCTGATATCAATCTGCATGAACCGCGCAAAAAGATAGGATAAAGTGATGGCAAGACGCTAAAATGTGGCTTTTTGCGCGGTTCGTGTGGTGGAATAGCGGTGAGCGGTTGTTACCTCAATGTGGCGTGGCTCGTAAGAATGTACCAACCCGTATATACGTGGCTAGAAAAGAAAACAAAGGAGAAAACATGGGATTTCGTGTGGTGGTGCTCGGTGATTCGGCCGGGTACGGATACAAGGACCTCATCAAGGCTGATCTGGAGAAGGATGAGCGCATCGACGAAGTGATCGACCTGGGTCTCAAGGAAGGCGAATCTGCGCTTTATCCGAACCTCGCTACCGCGGGTGCGGAAATGATTGCGCGCGGCGAGGCTGACCGTGGTATTTTCGTATGCGGGACCGGAATGGGCGTGGCTATGTCCGCTAATAAGGTGAAAGGCATTCGCGCCTCGACCGCGCATGACTCCTATTCGGTGGAACGCCTGGTGCTCTCCAATAACGCCCAGGTGCTGTGCCTGGGGCAGCGGGTTATCGGTGCGGAACTCGCGCGACGACTGGCCAAAGAATTTTTCAATTATGAATTCGACCCGAGCTCGCATTCCAAGGCCAATGTGGATGCCATTTGCGCCTATGACGGTTCACTGGAGGAATGATGCTTTGGGTTGGAACTAGCTGGAAAATGAACGGCACCCGCGCTTTCGCACGGGACTATGCTCGCGCACTCGCCGGCCTTGATGTGGCCAGCCTAGGTGATATCCAGCCTTTTATTATTCCTTCGTTTACTGCCATTGATGTGGCAGCTAGCGAGCTTGAGGGAACCAGAATCCTGGTGGGTGCGCAGAATGCGGCCTGGGAAGATGCCGGGGCGTGGACCGGGGAAGTATCGATCCCTCAGGCAATCGATGCCGGGGCCACCCTGATTGAGATGGGGCATTCTGAGCGGCGTGAGTACTTCGGGGAAACGGACGAGACTGTTAACCTCAAGATCAAAGCTGCGCTGCGCCACGGGGCTATCCCACTGGTGTGCTTCGGTGAGCCGGCTGAGGTATTTGAGGCGGGGGAGACCCTTCCCTTTATCACCGCGCAGATTAATGCGGCCCTGGATGGGATAGCGGATACTTCCCGCGTGCTCCTCGCCTACGAACCGATCTGGGCAATTGGGGAACATGGGCGCCCACCGCGGCGCGAGGACCTGGTACGTACCTTTGCCGCGCTCGCGGAGCGTTACGGGGATCGCGTGGAGGCCATCCTCTATGGAGGCTCCGTCAATCACGATAACAACAAGGATATTCTGGGAATCCCGGGCGTGGGTGGCCTGTTTATTGGCCGTTCGGCATGGACCGCGGAAGGATATATTCGCAACCTCGAACTCGCTGCGGAAGCGGTGCGCGAGTAGCGAGAAGAAGGTGTGGTGTCGCGGGGCTCTTTCTATGCTTTGCGAGTACCTGCGTTGGGTAGGCTGCCGTTGGAAACAAATTCTGGACGGCAGCTTGCCCGAACGTAAATTAATTATCTAAGGTTGTCCGTGATCCTCGTTGACCCGTTCTGCTTGGAGAGCAAACTTATCGAAATCTGATTCATAGGTGAGATCCTGCACCACTCGATATTTGGAGAACTCCTCTAGTGCGTGTTCATCGGCAAGGTTCTTTGAAATTTTTCCCGCATTGTTCAGCAGTTCACGACTATCGAGGGTAAGAACTTGGTCGAGGAACTGTACCCAGTCGTTCATAGTAGTGGCAATGTGACGGCGTGCGCGTGACTCTGCAAGGTTTAAATACGCTTCTACCAACCGCCCCAAATCATCAAGCTCGTTCTTGGTGAGGTAGTTTTTGCCGATGGTCACGTCACCCGCGAGCACTTTACCGTCAGGCGAATTTTTCCACGAAGTTAAACCCATATGTGGTTTCTTAGCATCGGCTCTCTCGGTGATGAGTTCCGCCGCGGTGTGTCCGTGTACAGCATAGTGAAGCTTGTTTTGGACAGTAGCGAAGAAAGTCCGGGTTGTGGGCGCTTTGGCATCATAATCGACAGCTGTTGAATAGATGTCGGTTATCTTCTGGTAGAAACGCCTCTCTGAGAGCCTGATTTCCCGCACTTCTTGGAGGAGTTGCTCAAAGTAGTCCTCGCCAAGAATGTCGCCAGTTTCCATACGTTCTCGGTCAATCACGTAGCCACGTAAAGTGAAATCACGCAGGATGCCAGTGGCCCACTGCCGGAATTGAGTGGCGCGTATTGAATTGATCCGGTAACCAACCGAGATAATTGCGTCCAGGTTGTAGTGCTGTGTGAGGTAGTTTTTTCCGTCAGTAGCAGTTATCCGGAATTTCCGGATAACTGCAGAATCCGACAACTCCCCCGATTGGAAAATATTTCGCAAGTGTTCGCTTACGGTTCGGACGTTGACGTCAAACAATTGTGCCATCAACTTCTGGGTAAGCCAGATGGTACTTTCTTCGTACCGTACTTCAACGCTGTTAGCCGCATTGGTCGTAAACACCAAAAACTTAGCAGTGCTGTGCCGAACAAGCTTCTTAGACATCTTCAACTCTTTATGCTTCATAAAACTGAATGACTATCGCATGGGTGCGTAAGTACCTACTGTGTACTCCCGCATTGTTACGAGCAGCCTCTTCGCAGCCTGCACGCGCATCGGTGGTGGTGATGGCAAGCTGTGGAGAGTCAGCTATAGACATGCTTTAGTTTACCGTATCGGTGAGATGGAGCAAATACCCATGGACTCTAAAATTGAGTGCAACAACTTTTACGATTACAGGTGTCCAGTCCGGGGCGCCTCGAACCGTTTACCCGATCCGTTTCACCGATGCACGCGTCACCACATGCATGGGGAAAATATGTCCGCTGGGTGCCTGTCCAGTTGCGGTGTCAACAATAGCGCGCAAGGCAGCTTGTGCCATATCTGCAATGGGTTGTTGTACTGAGCTCAGACCCGGATGAATCCAATCGCACAGGCTAATATTGTCGAATCCGATGACGGAAAGGTCATCGGGAATATGCAGTCCACATTGCTCTGCGGCACGGATAAGACCAATGGCCACCACATCCGAACTTGCGAAGACCGCAGTAACAGGATCCGGGGCGGTTAAAAGCCGTGGTAATGTGGACGCACCAAAAGCCTCGGAGTAGGGACCGTGGAAAATGTAGCGCTCATCCACCTTGAGCCCGTGGAATGTTATGGCTTTCCGGTAGCCGAGTTCTCGTTGATGTGCGGAGAGAAGTCCCTCAGGTCCACCAATGAACGCCACGCGGCGATGCCCGAACGCCAGAAGATGATTCGTTGCCTGGTAGGCGCCATTAGCGTTGTCCGCTACAACGTAGGGGATAGAGCTCGGGCGAATATTGGTGTACCCCAAGGCTGAATTTTCGAGAGCTGCATCCACATTGAGAACCATCTCGTCAAGCATGACGAAGGGTTTAGTTAGGCTCACGGAATTGATATCTCCATCGAGCGAGTTATTTCCAACCAGGATGATCGCGTCAACTGTAGGATTTGCGAGGGCTTCCTCGATGAGTTCCACTTCGTTATCAATTTGCCCTCCCGAAACGAATACAGCCACTGTTTTCTGTGCAGCGTCACCCGCGGAGATAACTTCGGCCCCTAGCTTTGCGAAAAACGGGTTAGTTAGGTTGGGGATAATCAGGGCGATTGTGCGCAATGAAGTGTTTGTCAAAGTGGGAGCTTGCCAGCCTACTTGGGACATCGCCTCTTGGATTTTCTCTGCGGTTTCCCCTCGAACATTGAGTTCCCCACGCACGAACCGAGAGACTGTCGACGGTGAAACGCCAGCAATTCGTGCTATTTCGCTTAGAGAAGCTGCCATGGGACTCCTGATGTAAACGAGGGTCTTGTGTGAAACACCTCAAGCCTATAACATAACAACCAGACGTTGCGTAACGTTGCGCAACGCTCGTGATGGTTGTGGTGATGAAAGTCGTTTCCGACGGCTCTGTCGCTACCTTGAGCGAAACATAATTGGTAGTCGAAGGAGACTGGAATGGTAAAAGTTCTGCTTGCAGGCGAGTCGTGGGTCAGCGATATTGTTGACCATAAAGGCTTCGATCAATTCCCGCACACTCAAGTACATATCGGTTGCGCAAAACTTCTCGAATGTTTGCGCAAAGCTGGGCATGAAGTGACCCATATGCGATCGCATGATGTGGCGGTCGAGTTTCCTTTTACGGAAGAGGAACTCAATGAGTATGACGTCCTCATTTTGTCGGATGTTGGAGCTAATACCCTCCTTCTCCCGCCGCAAGTTTTCGAAGAGGGAAAGCGTGTTCCGAATCGACTCACTCTCATTCGTGACTGGGTGAAGAACGGGGGCGGATTAATGATGGCGGGCGGCTATCTCAGCTTCCAGGGATTCCAAGCGATGGCGAATTATGCGGGCACTCCAGTTGAGGATGTACTCCCGGTTACTATCCACCGCTATGACGACCGTATTGAAGCGCCTGAAGGTGTCCGCGGAGAGCTCACGGATGTCAATCACCCCATTACTCAAGGAATAGATAAAACGTGGCCGTATCTGCTCGGTTTCCAAGACCTCGTGGCGAAAGAAGGCGCGAGTGTCTTGGCAACTGCGGCGCATAAGCCGCTCTTGGTGGCACGTGAATACGGGCGAGGCCGGTCGGTAGCTTTCGCCTCGGACATCTCCCCGCATTGGGCTCCGCAGGAGTTCATGGAGTGGCCCGGCTATTCCACCCTTTTTGGCAATATCGTCACCTGGCTCTCGGGAAAGTAGGCAATGATGTCTTCATTAAAATCTGATTCGTGCGTTGTGGATACTGGCGACGCAGTGACTAATTCTCAACAAACGGAAACTCATGCGGCGGAGAAGCGCGTGCGTGCACACGGAAGTGCTGCGCAAGGAACTGCCATTGTGCTGTTTACCTTCCTCACCGTTCTGGCGGGCATGCTCGGTCCCATGCAGAGTTCCGTCAACGGGCGGCTCGGTGTTGCGGTCGACGACGGACATCTGGCCGCGTGTATTTCATTCTTCTCGGGACTTGTCGTCATGTTCATTATCGTGCTGCCGCAGCGCCGGCTGCGGAAAGCCCTCATTTCGATTCCGGGGCATCTGCGGCATGGAACCTTGCCGTGGCCGTACTTCTTCGCAGGTCTGTGCGGAGCCGTTATTGTTCTCTCTGAGGGTGTTTCCGTCGGAGCGCTCGGGGTGGCGACGTTCCAGACCTCATTGATTGCAGGCATGGTTATCTCCGGAATTATTTGTGACCGTTTCGGTATCGGAGTTGAGTTCAAACAAGCGCTGAATATCCCCCGTATTTTGGGGGCACTCCTCGCTATTGCAGCGACCGTGCTGGTGGTATCGCCGAATTTCACGGCTCCCCATATGATTGCGTTGGCAATTCTGCCGTTCTGTGGTGGTCTCCTTGCTGGATGGCAACCGGCGGGTAACTCCAAGATCGGCTATCTTGCGGATTCTATGCTGGTATCCATTACCTGGAATTTCATCATTGGGTTTTCCGCGCTCGCTCTTGCGTTCATTATTCGATTGGCGATGGGTGCTGCTACTTTCCATCTTCCGACTCAGTGGTGGATGTACCTCGGCGGTCCTTTGGGTCTGCTCTCCATCGCACTCATGGCACTGCTGGTTCGCAAGCTTGGTTTGCTGCTCCTCGCTCTTGCTTCAACTGCGGGTCAGCTTATCGGATCCATCCTCATTGACCTCATCCTCCCGCAAGAAGGGCACGTCATTTATGCCGTTACGGTTGCGGGCGCTGCGGTAGCGCTGGTTGCCGCAGGAATCGCCATGGTCCCGTCTCGCAAGCTCGGAGCAGGTACCGAACATAAAACTGAAGAATCTCACTAGGCAGCGAAGAAAGGACAGCTGCAATGTCTCAACTGAAGAACGGCGAACTGCAAACCGTTCGCGGAATTATCAAGGCTCAAGATATGGGGATGACACTTCCCCACGAACACCTTTTCAATGACTTGTCCTCGGTTGTGGATGAGCCCTATTACGAGTTCTCCAAGGAAATAGTCGGCAAGAAAGTCACGCCGGATCTTATGTATGGCCTGCGCCAAGATCCGTACTGCAACGCGGATAATATGGCGGATAAGCCGGCTCAGGATGTGATCCTGGAAGTCCGTAAATTTGCTGAGCTCGGCGGGCAGACTATCGTTGACGCAACTGGAACCGTCAGCATCGGCCGTAACCCGGCGCGCTTACTAAAAGTTGCGGAAGTGACTGGACTCAACGTTGTTATGTCGACCGGGCCATATCTTGAAAAGTTCGAAGGCGAACGCATTACCGCGCGTAGCGTTGACGCCATTGCGGAAGAAATTGATGCCGATATCAATGAGGGTATTCCGGCAATTGATACCGCTCCGGGCAGTGCGGCGGAAAAGTCGGAGGGTGGCGACCGGAAGATTAAAGCCGGCATGATCGGTGAGATAGGGGTATCTCCCTTCTTTACAGAAGGGGAACATGCGTCCTTGCTTGCCGGAGCCCTTGCTCAAACAAATAATCCGACCGTAGCGCTCAATATTCATATGCCCGGGTGGCAACGGCGCGGAGATGAGGTTCTGGACCTGGTCTTTGCGCAGGGCGTGGCGCCGCATAAGGTTTCCCTTGCCCACTCGGATCCTTCCGGTGCTGATAAGGATTACCAGCGTCGGCTCCTCGATAGGGGAGTGTGGCTGGAATTCGACATGATCGGCCTGGATATCACCTTCCCGAAAGAAGGTGTATCTCCGTCAGTTAACGAAACTGTGAGTGTTCTTGCTGACCTCATAGCTGATGGGTACGCGGATCAGATTATCCTCAGTCACGATCTCTTCCTCAAGCAAATGTGGACTCAGAATGGCGGTAATGGATTTGCCTTCGTTCCAACGGTCGTCATTGACCTGTTGCGCCAGGAAGGCGTGAGCGAAAGTGATCTGCACAAGTTACTGTACGAGAATCCGGCCAGGGTGTTGACAGCTTAAGCGGGCACCGGGCAGAAGATAGTGCAGAAAATAGAGACGGGGGAGCAGTCATAATGATTGTTCCCCCGCAATTCTGAAATGACATAGAAATGTAACTAACTTGGCCGCAGGGCCCTATGCTGGAGGCGGCAGGAAGATATTGCGGTTTATCTCCGCGTGGTATTAGAAGACGGCGATCCAGCGCTTCTTCAAACGGCGTTCAAGGACATTGTGAAATCTCTGGCCTTCAGAGAGATTGCTCCTAACGCCCGGCAAACGCAGTCGCAATAAACTCACTTATTCGCGCGCGTACCTGCTCCCACACCTTCGTGCCGGGGGAACATAGCATCGCATGGAAAGTCCCCGGATACATGTGGAGTTCCACGGCCGCGCCGGCGTCCATGAGGTCGCGCGCCCAGTCGAGGCCCTCGTCGCGCAGCGGATCAACCGGATTGACCACAAGCAGCATCGGCAACCCTGAATACGGGCCGCTACCTGCGGAAAGTGGCTCGGCGCGGTACCCGGAATCGTCAGCGTAGGCGTTCCACGCCGCGGCCGCGGCCTCCCGCGTCCATACGGGGCCGTCGCGATAGGTTCGATAGGAGAGCGTATCGAGGCGCGGGCTCACGCACGGTTCGAGGGCGACGACGCCGCACAAGCCCGCCAGTTCCTCTGGCTGCGCGAAGCGCAGCACCTGATCGGCCAAGCCGGCCCCGGCCGAATCTCCGAAAACCA
The DNA here is from genome assembly GCF_059085665.1 of Actinotignum sp. usb-actsch-213. Classification (NCBI taxonomy): domain Bacteria; kingdom Bacillati; phylum Actinomycetota; class Actinomycetes; order Actinomycetales; family Actinomycetaceae; genus Actinotignum; species Actinotignum sp. usb-actsch-213. The sequence continues at coordinate 28,931 of NZ_JBHNSQ010000003.1, read as the reverse complement.
GCACGGGTGCACCCGGGAAAACCCGCGTAATATAAGCGAGCGCAGCCCGGCAGTCGTCCACCGCTGCTGGGAAAGGATGCTCGGGTGCCAGCCGGTAATCGGGAACCACCACGGTGGCCTCGGCCAGCTGGGCGATCTCAGCATTGCGGGCGTCGTCGTAGCGGGCGCGGCCCGCAACGTAACCGCCGCCATGCAAAGACAGCACCACGCGGGGCTGCGGCGGCGTCGTGCTATCGGGGTGGAAGATACGCAGCTCCAGGCCGTTCTCCACCACAACCTCGCGGCGGATACCCGAGGGCAGTTCCGGTTCGGCACCCAGCAGCGCTTCGCCTTCCGCGCGCATCGCCGGAGCATCCCAGGTGGTTTGCTCGGGCACGCCCGCGAGCAAAGGCGTGAGCTGCGGATCGAGGTAAGGCTGCGGGCGCTTCTGCGCCTTCGCGCACTCGGCAAGGAAGGGGTCCACCGCGGCGTAGAAAGCGCTCTCCTGGTCGCGGCGGACCGTATGGGTGGAGTGCGGGATGACCGCCCCGCGCAGGTGCGGATTGTGATGCTCAGTCAGTGCCTCGATGCCGGTGGCGCCGAAGAGCACATCGTCGCCGTCGCCGGTCACGAGGAGGGTGGGCATGCTTAGCTGGCCAAGCACCGCGCGCCCGGGGCGGCCCACCACGCCGGTGGCAATGAAATCGAGGTCCACCTCGGTCTTACCCTGTGCCCAGCCGGCGTATTCGGAGGGGGTCCAGGTGGTATACGATTCGCGCAATGACGCGATAGCTTCGGGTAGATACTCGCGCACGCGCTCCTGGGTTTTGCCAAGATCTTCGGCGGCCTCGCGGTAGGTACGGGCCTGCTCCGGGGTGAGGAGCGCGGGGTCTTCAAGCACCAGACCCGCGATGAGCGCCGGGTGAGCTGCGGCAATATGCGCGGCGACCGCACCGCCTAGGGAGTGCCCCATGAGGAGGATCTGGCGTGCGGGAGTGCCGGCGGCGGCGCGCACCACCACATCGGTTGCGCTGGCAACGAGGGCGGTGAAGGGATCGGCCAGGTCGTCCTTGGCGAAACGGGCCGAGAGTCCGTGGCCGAGCAGATCGCAGAGCACCACTCGGTAATCACGCCCGTAATGCGCGGCGAGGCTGTGTAACGAGGCGGCGCAATCTGTCACCCCGTGAAAAGCAACGATGGTGCCCTCGATGGGAGCCCCGGAAACTGAATACGATAACGCGGAATGCCTCATTGCGCTCCTTTGCTAGCGGGTACTTGCGTGCGTGTTGTGGCCAGGGCTGCGCGGGATAATAGCCTGGAGTGTCACAAAGGGAGTGGCGTTTTCGGGTGTGGCTTTCTTGGAAGAATCAGAAGAGTTATTCGGGCGGGTTGCCGCGCCCGCCTCATTATCCACCCGATATTCTTCCACGAGTTCATACATTTTCTTGGAAAGATCGGCGGCCTGCTCACGTGTGAGAAGGACTTCCGCCGGGTGCAAACTGGTGAACAGCGGCCGCTCCTCCGGGTGGTTAGTGCGGGCGGTCATGGCGGCCAGCCACAGTGAGGTGGCCCATTCCAGAATCGCGGTGCCGGCCGCGGTCACGCTTTTGGAATACTCCGAATTGGGCAGGCTGGAATCGGTGGCCATGCGCGGGGAAGTGAGGGTCCACACCCGATCACGCTTATCGCGCGCCCGGGTCGGATCCTCGCGAATCAGCCCACCGCGGGCCAAAATTCGCAGGTGATAGCTCATGGAATTGGCGGGAAGCTCCAGTTCCTCAGCCAAATCCGCGGCGCGCGCGTGGCCTAGTCGGCTGAGAGTGTGGAGCAGGCTCAAGCGGACCGGGTGAGATAGGGCCCGCAGCTGCTCCCGGTTGAGGCGAGCCACCGTTTCCGGCGTGGTGGTTCCCGTGGTGGTGCCCGCGGTGGGCGCGCTGCCCGAATCGGCGCTGGTCATTTCGGGAGTGTCACGTGATTCGGCAGTGCTGTCAGAAGAAGCCATAGAATCATTGTAGCTGGAACAACGGACTTGCCCACATACGCAACAAATGTTGCGCAATAATTCTTGCGTAATTATAGTGGGAGGTGGAGGCCGAGGTATTCGGCTCATCAGCACGTAAGGAGACCTCATGTCAGGTACGGACAATGGGACAGTTATAGCAACGGAACAGGTGACCGCATCAGAGCGTGAACCTGCCACCATCTGGGCATCCCGTGAATACCGGGCCTGGTTTACCGGCGATCTGCTCCAGGACCTGGGCGCGGGGATCGCGATGTTCGCCTTCCCGCTGGTCTGCCTGGCGGTGACCGGCTCTCCTGTACACGCCGGAACGGTGGGATTCTTCCAAGGCGTAGGTACGTTGCTGGGTATTCTTCCCGGCGGGGTATTGGCCGACCGCCATAACCGGCGTACCCTCCGCTTGGTCTCGTCTGGCCTAGGGGCGCTCGCGCAGGTTGCGCTGGTAGCTCTGTTGCTCAGTGGCACCGCGAACGTGCTCAATCTTGCCGTTCTTGCTTTCCTCGACCGCCTGCGTAACTCCCTGCTTTCCCCGGCCTCAAATTCCATGCTCAAACAGGTGGTTCCCGGGCGACTTCTTCCCAACGCCGTGGCTGCGAATCAGGGGCGCGATGCCGCGGTCACCCTCGCCACCGGCCCGGCCGGCGGAGCGCTTCTTGCCATCCACCTCTACGTCCCCGCTCTCGCGCAAATCGTCGGGCAGCTGGCGAGCATGGGGGCTACGCTCCTCATGCGCGGGGATTACCGGCCCGGGCGTTCCGGCGGCGCTGAGTGTTCCGGCGGCGCTGAGTGCTCCAGCAGTGCCAGGTGCCCTGAGAACTCGGACAACTCTGCGCGCCCTGTTCGTACCGGCCGCATCTCCCGTGCGCTCGCGGAATTCAACGAGTCGCTACGGTGGATGTGGGAACGCGCCGTGGTCCGAGTGCTTCTTATCTGCGCCTGCCTGCTCAACCTGGGGTGGGCAGGCATGATGATGAGCGTGACCCTCGGCCTCGCCGACCGCGGGGTGGAGCCGGCGCTCATCGGCCTGCTCGCCACCGCGCTCGGGTGCGGGGCGCTTGCCGGGGCGGTGGTTGCCGCGCGTCTCGTCGCGCGGGTCCCCTCCGGAATTCTCATCATCGCCGGATTCCTCATGTGCGCCGGCGTCGTCGCCATTGTTCCTTTCCTTCCCGGTTTGGGGTGGATCGGCGCGATGTACGCATTAATGGGCCTGATTATCCCCGCCGTCAATGCCGCGGTGATGGGCCTGGTCACGCTCATGACGCCCAATGAGCTGATGGGCCGCGTGGGTTCGGTCAGCCAGTTCTTCGCCTCCGGAGCCGCGGCTTTCGCCCCCGCGCTGGCCGGCTGGGGGATTGGGATGATCGGATGGGAACTCACCCAAATCTCCTTCGCGATTCCCACCGCGCTCGCGGCCGTGCTCATGCTGGCCTCCCGGCAGGTCAGGCAGGTGCCGGCTTCACCCCATTGGGAGAGCTACCTGGAAGAATCCGGTGCCCTGAGCGCGCGGGATTAACGGCGACGCCGCGGCGCGTTCCGCCCTGGCAACCCGGGCGCTGCTACCGACCTTGCGGTGAACTCAGGGGAGCCGGTGCGCCTTCCACCGCGCGCTCCCACAGCTCGCGTTCCACGGCGTGGAGCAAGCGGCGGCCCACAGGCTCAAGATAACCCGCCTTTTCCAGCGCGTCATCGACTTCATCGCAGGCGGCCCGGTAGCCCTCGAAAGAAGAAAAACGCTTGAGAATCGACTCGCGCGCATGCAAGGTCATGAGGCCGTACACGGGATTTTCGGGCGCTCCGGGGAGGAAATCCGCGATCGGATGAGCGAGGAGTCCCAATTCAATCCCACCCGAAAGCAGCCCGGCGCCATCTTTTACCCACTGCCCATTTTCGGCATCGAACCAGGTGGAAGGTGCAGCCGGTACCCCCTCCGCTGCCCACTTTTCTACCGCGGCCATGGACCCGGTAATAATCGGTTCAATGGGAAGCGCACTGAGGGATTCGAGGAACGCGGTATCCATCTGGCGTGGGCGCCGCTTCGCCTTGACCACTTCCGAATTTTGTGGGATAACACGCGAACGGGCATCCGAATGTGGTGAACGCTTCACATGCCAATGCCGGCGCAACGGTCCGTCCCCTAGGCGGAAAGATTCGGGACCAGCGCCGAAGAGGCTCACATCAGCCTCCGAGGAGGTGCTGATAATCGGAACATCAAGTTGGGCGGGCTCAACGAGGTAGGGGACAAAGGCTGCTTGTTTCTCCCCAGTCCCAGGTGCATCAAGATCTACGCCGCTCAGCATTTGCGGCGGGATCCCGGACTTGTGCTGGTTAATAGCTTTGACAAACACAGATCCGACCCCGGGAGCATAACCGTCATAGGTAGGTGCATCGTCGGCTAGCCGTAACAGATTGTGGAAGTAGGTGAGATATGTATTGGTATACACCGAGGATTGGGACTGGCCGATAAGGAAGACGCGCTCTAGGCTCACAGGGCTGTTCGAGGATCGTAGCCACGCGGACACCTGCGCGATCACATCCCAGGCCAGGCCCTCTTCGCACTCGTCAAGCTGCATAAAAGGATTCCATCCCGGCTCTGCGGCATCGATCTGGCGCGGTTTTCCGCCCCAGTTGAGCTGTCTGTAGCGCTCCGGATCAAAGGTGTGCAAGGCGGAGATCTGGATGGGTTTGGCCGTCACGGCAACATAGGTGTGCCGCTTGTCCATAAGGTAGTCCCAGGCCCGCCTCCAATCGTCTTCGATGTCGTATCCCTGCGAGGCATTCAAAATAGATACCCATGCGGTCGGTGAACTTTCCTTAGCTGGGCGCCGCACCAGTACGCGGGTACAGTATGGAATTCCCTCTTTTTCGACGATTATGCGGGTGTCTTCCTCCGGAGTGAAACCATAAACGTTTGCGGTACCGGAAAGGAAATACTCCTCCTCAACGTATCCGTACGAGGCTAAATCTAGTGGTTCGCGTGCGAACCGCATTGCAGAAAAGGGATAGCTCTCATTGTTGACTGCAATTGGGCCTGTGGCAGCGGGAACTGGTACTGACAATGTCGGTGCGTTCATCATTTCTCCCTCGAAATAATCTCCTGTGCGATTAAGTGCCAGCATAGAGTCCAAACGCTGAATTAGCTTGTCCCATTGGGGTGAAAACGCCTTCCAGTAGCTGTTAGGGACTAGTCTCTCTACGAGTTCGATAGCATTCCATAGCGTTCCGCTGTGTCAAGAAGCTCCACTACATTGTGTGCTCCGAGTTTTCGCATGAGGGTGCGGCGATGGCTGCGCACCGTATTGATAGATACATGCAGAGCGCAGGCTGCTTCGGAATTAGTAAGTCCCAATGCTACTTGCGTTAATACCTCCCTTTCGCGGGGCGTAAGCGCAGGTGCGTGTCTCGATTCGGTTCGTGGTGGCGTACTTTCAGGGGTCGAATTCTCAGGTGTGTCCGCAGTGAGCTGAGTGGGGGTGGTAAGAAGTACATCCCATACCTCCGCTAAACCGTCAGAATTGAGAATAGTTGCGTGAGGTGCGGTGCGCAGAAGTAACGCCGCAAGGGTGGAAAGCTGGGAAATGCGCAACCGATCTGTTGTCGAAAAAGCTCCGGCTCGCGAGTGGGATTCCAGCCAGATAGTTCCCTCTAATTCTTCCCCGATGATGCAGGGCTGAATAACCGCGGACGTGTGAGTGGCTGCGGAAGCCGAGTGGAATAGCGGTCGGGTTCGTTCGTAGGCAAGCGAAGAATCATCCGGGAAGGAATACAGGCGAGCTACCTCGGCCGGAGTACGGGCCCAGTACTGTTCGCGGCAGTCAAGAGTTCTTCCGAAGGGTGAATCAGCTTCCACCAGGAGAGTCGAATTATAATGGCGTAGACCGTATACACCCAGTACCGCAAAGATATTCTGGCGTGGCAAGAATACGTGGAAAGAAATGTAGTCTGAATTAGGTGCCACATCCGCAAGTAAGGCAACGAAATAGCGTGCGATGGCCCGCCGGTCATCAGCTGCGTGGAGCGCCTGAATTGCATCCGTCAAACGCTGTGAGAATTGTAGGTTTGTTCGCATTCCGCCCCGCCATTCGCTACACGGATTTTTGAGTATTACTTCCGGTAATTACGGACTAGTCTACTCGTCTGATGGTACGAAGAGAGAACGTGTAATTCACCCGCAGTGAGGCGGTTTTAATCACCATGCTCTTAGTACGCTAGCTGATGGACGTAAGGGAACGTCCACGATTTACCGCATAAAACGGATGCAATGCAGCTCCGTTGCGCGAAAGGATAACCAATGACGGACCCACACACGACACCAGGTGCTACGCCGGCATCGTCGCCAGAGAGTGGTCTTGCATCGAATGTAGCTATGAAGGTCTCGGGCGAGAAAGTGAACGTAGAAAAATCAGCCAAGAAAGCCGCAAAATCTGGTTTTTGGGGCGCTCTTGCCGAATACTATGACTTTGGCCTGTACGGAACCGCATCCGCGGTTATCTTCCCTACCGTTTTCTTCGGTGGTGGGGATAATCCGACCTTAGCGAATGTCGCTTCGCTTGCCTCGTTCGGTGTTGCGTATCTCGCTCGGCCTCTCGGAGCTATCGTGCTCGGTCACCTCGGTGATACCTGGGGGAGAAAGAAGACGCTCCTCCTCACTCTCGGGTTAATGGGATTTGCAACTCTCGTTATTGGATTCTTGCCGTCCTATGACTCGATTGGCCCTACTGCGGGCATTATTTTGATTGCTATGCGGCTTATTCAGGGATTCTCCGCGGGTGGCGAGCAAGCCGGATCGACAGCGATGACGTCCGAGCTGGCACCGCCAGAGAAACGTGGCCGTCTCGTTGCTTTCACCATGCACGGACTTCTTATCGGCCAGCTTCTTGGTATTGCCGCTTTTATTCCCGTGTCAGGGAATGAGTCCTTCCTTCTCGATTGGGGGTGGCGGATCCCTTACTTCATTGCTATTCCGCTGGTGCTCTACGCGTTGTGGGTGCGGACGAAGGCAGATGAACCGCGCGATGTTTACGAGGCACTCGCCCGCCAACAGGGTAAAACCACGCAGCACTCGGTGGAAAAGACTTCCGGAAAAAATAAGGGGAGCCTCGGCGACCTCTTCAAGAATCACTGGCGGCAAGTCATTCGCGTTATGGCGATGGGCCAGTTCGCAATCACCGGCGTTTTGCTCACGAATTACATGCTCAACTACGGCACCACTTACTGGGGTTGGGAGCGCTCGACCTTGCTGACTCTGGCCACCGTGTCGATGGTTATTGGTGTTCCGGTTCAGCCACTGTGGGCAGCGCTCTCGGATAAGATCGGCCGCCGGCCGGTGTACCTTATTTCGATGTTCAGCCTCGTGGCACTGTTCCCGGTTATCTTCTGGGCAATTCAGATCAAGAGCGTGCCGCTGCTGGTTATTTTGCTCTTCATTATCGGGCTGGTATCCACCGGCGGAAACGTTGTTCAGGCGCCGATGTATAGCGAGATGTTCCCGACTCGCCTGCGAATGACAGGCTATGCCGTCTCCACGCAGCTGGGCAATATCATCGTGGGCTTCACCCCGATGATCGCGGCCATTATCGTGCGGCCGGGTAGCTTCGGTTGGTGGCCGGTACTAACCTTCACCACCATTATGATGGGCCTTGGCATTCTGGCGTGCCTATCCACGCCAGAAACCATGGGCAAGGTTATTACCGACGACCTTGAACAGGAAGTAGCGGGAGCATAAATTAACGCGATGTTACGGAACAGGCACCGCCGCGCTGGGTGAAACCGGGACGGCGGTGCCTTCTTCTCGTTTATGATCCGCATTGTGGCAGCATAAGGTTTCCGTGCCGCGCCACATTAAGAACGACGATGCCGCGCCTGCCGTCCCGCACACCTAGCGGTTCTTGGCGTATTCTTCGTGTGCCGCATACCCGGCCAGGAGCGCGCTTTCGGGAATCATCTTGAGAACCGGGCCCATGAGGAAGTCGGCTTTGCTGTCTCTCGTTTTACCTGAGCCGGCTGGCGATAAATCACATTCCACTGTGGAATCTTCGGATTCTTCGGCTTCCGCGGTCGGTTGAGCTGCAACTACCTTACACATCTTCTTGCGAAGTTTGGTGTCAACAGTGAACGAATCTTCGTATACCTCGGTCAGTCGGGTATCTTTCCCTCCGGCGGAGAAGCTGAGTATTGCAGTGTCATCTTTCTCGAAGATAACCGTCTACGAAAACCCTTCGGGGTCAGGTACCCCAAGCTGAGACACCGTGACAGTGCCGGTACATTTTGCTATCTGTTCTGGCAAGGCTTGCCCTTGCGAGGAGCAGGAACTCAATGCCGGGGCAATGCCGATACTCACGAGTGCGGCACCGCTGCGTGTGAAAGTGGAGAAGCTAACCATAGGATTCTCTTTTCTCTATCTTGAGAAGCTGGGGTGGCATGGGCGTGCGAGAAGTTGGCGCACTCTAGGTAAATCACCGCTATCCAATGTGGAGCCTAGCTGATTGAAGATTCTCTCGTGAAGAGAATGATGAAGCGGTTCCTCTAGCGGTTCTCGGCGTACTGCTCATATGCCTCATTCGCGGCCCACAGGCGTTCTTGGGTGACCATGAGCATGACCGGCTCCATGAACACAGTTGCTTCCTCATCGTTGGTGTGCCCGGAGCCAGCCGGCCCCAGATCCCAGCTGACGGTCGCCCCGCCCGGCAGGGGTTCTGCTTCTTTCGTCATCGCAGCCCGCATGCACATCTCTCGCCGCGGTTGCGCATCGACCGGGAAAGATTCCCGATACACCTCGGTCAGGCCCGTGCCACCTCCAGGAACGTTATACGTCAAGGTGGCGGTGTCGCCCTCCGCAAACTCAACCGTCCAGGAAACCCCGTAGGGCCCGGGGAGGTTGAGCTGGGAGAGTGTAACGGTTCCGGTGCATGCCGCCAGTTCATCCGGGGAAGGTTGACCCAGCGAACAGGCGGCAAGAGTGCCGAGCGTACCGCTCAGTGCAATAACTGCGCTCGGGACTCTAGCGCGCATCGGCCCAGGCGCGGATTTCTTCGTCGCTGAGGCCGTCGTGGAAACGCAGTCCGTTCGTCCACGCGATCTGCGGGAAAGCGGAGCGTAGATAGTCCTCGGCTTCGTCCATCGGTGAGCTTCCGGAGGTGCAGAAGGGGTGTACCCGTGCGTTTCCTAGCTCATGCGAGCTCACGAAGCTATCCACGACTTTCGGCGGGATACCCCACCAGATCGGAAAACCGAGGAATACTTCCGTGGCACCTCCCAGCTCGACAGGTTCCGCAAGGCCGGGAGCTGCGATTTTACCGTGCTGTTCCAGATTTGCCCGGCTGTCCTCGACCCGCCAATCCAAATCCTCATTCGTGTAGGGCTGCGCAGCGGCTATCCGTACCGCTTCGCCGCCGACGATACCCTGCAAGCGTTCTGCTGCTTTTTCAGTAGTACCAGTCTCGGAAAAATAAATGATCATCGTTCCTCCTGCCATTCGCCGTTGTGACATGAGCCATTTAAAATCTACACCTTGGCGAGCAGAATTTCCTCAGCACCCGAGCGCTGCAAGCGGCGCAGCATCTCGGCATCTGCGTCGGTATCAGTAATTAGCGTCCAGCGTTTAGGAAAAGGTGACCAGTATGGATAAGGGCGATTATGCAGTTTCGCCGCGTCTGCCATTACGTAGACCTGGGAAGCATGTGCCATCATCTGGGTTTTGAGCCGCGCCTGCTCGTAGCTGAGAGAGCCGATGCCGCGTTCCGGGGAGATCTGTACCGCGCCCATAAAGGCATAATTGCCGTGCATAGATTCGAGCATTTTTTCTGCATCGACGCCGGTAATTGAGTCGTGTGCAATATCGAGGGTTCCACCGAGCACCACTACCGTCACTTTATCCTGGAGTGCCAGGGCGTTAATCGGGCGAATCCCGTTGGTAATCACGGTGATGCGGCGCGTGTTATCGAGGGCAAAGGAAAGCTGCTCGGCGGTGGTTCCCGCATCTAGGATCACGAGGGAATCATCAGCGATAAGAGCCGCGGCCCGCTTCGCAATTGCTTTTTTACGGGCCAAATTCGTGGGGGTAATCCCGCCCAGGTGAAGAAATTCCGGGTGAGCAGAGACCGCACCGCCGTAAGTACGGGATAGCTCCCCACTGGTTTCTAGTTCACTCAAATCCCGACGGATGGTCGCGAGGGAAACACCGAAATGCCGGGCGAGTTCTTCATTGCGCAGCGGTGCATCTCCCCCGGCTAGCAGTTCTAAAATCCGGGCGCGGCGCTTGACTACTTTGCGGTTCTGTGCGCGGCGGGCGCGCGGTTCTTCCGTTGCGGTCATCGGTGTTCTCTCACCTCGTGGCTAGCTGCATGACTCTCAGATTATGTTGGGTTTAGCGGATTTCTGTGTCCTATAAATCTGAGTGATATCGCTCATCTTAGCCCGCGGTGACACTGACGTTAAGGACGCATGGCCCGGAATATTCGCGGGTCTGCTCACGCAAATGCGGCGTCGCGCCCATACGGACCAGAGAGGGCCGCGTCCCACCTGAGTGGAAACGCGGTCCTCTCGAATTGTGCGTGGCTATCATTCACCGCGCGACCGGTACTAGCCACGTAGTGGAATCAGCACGCACCGTTTTAGGCCCGCGCGGCCCGGCGCGCTTCGCCGTCGAGTTTACGCAACGCAAATTCCGCGCATACCCGGGTAGCTTCCACCATAGAACCGGTGTTGGCGATGCCCTTGCCGGCGATATCGTAAGCTGTGCCGTGATCCACGGAGGAACGCATAAACGGCAGCCCGAGGGTCAGGGTGATGGCTTTCTCGAAGTCGAGGGTCTTGCAGGCAATATGGCCCTGATCGTGGTAGAGAGAAAGGATGGCGTCGTGGCGCCCGTCCAGCGAGAAAGCGAAAATCGAGTCGCCAGGGAAAGGGCCGCGGGCACGAATGCCCTCGGCGCGGGCGGCAGCCACTGCCGGCTCTAACTCCTCAATTTCCTCACGGCCAAACATCCCATTGTCGCCGTTATGCGGGTTGAGCCCCGCCACCGCGATGGAAGGATTATCGAAACCGATGCGCTCGAATTCCTCGTGGATATTCCGCAGGAAATCAAGCACGTGCTCTTTGGTTACGAAATTCACCGCATCACGTAGAGACACGTGCCGCGATAGGAAAAACACCCGCAGCTTATGCACGTGGAACATCGTGAGCGCGTACTTGGAGTGGGTGAGATTCTGGAAAATCTCAGTCTGCCCCGGGTATCGCACCCCGGCTTCCATCATCCCTTCCTTATGGGTCGGGGCGGTAGACACCGCGTGCAGTCTCCCCTGGTTCCCCAGCTCAATCGCCTTTTCCAAATAGGAATAAGCCTGTAGCTGGGCTTCGCGTTGAATCTTTCCGAACTTGATATCGGCATCAGAATGCACTCCGGTATCGAGGAGGTCCACGATACCGAACTCAAACTTCGCTTCTTCCGGCTCAGAGATCTCGTTGATCACCAGTTTCTTACCGGCCATCTTCGCGGCGCGTTCCAAAGCCTTGCGATTACCAATCACGAAGGGACGAGCGCATTCGTATACGCTGGGATCGCAGACGGTTCCCACCACAATTTCCGGGCCAACGCCGGCCGGATCCCCTAGGGTAATTGCGGTAACGGGCCGGCGATCCTTGCGGGCCTGGTCGGCCAGAGTGCGCGCGTGCTCGCTGGGCTCAACGGTGTGTGCTGCGGATGTCATGAAACGGTCCTTTCATCAAAGAGTCGGTTGACGATACGAAGTGCGGTGTGTTCAGTTCCGGTGAGTCCGCCTTTACCCACCATGGGAAGGCCATTGAAGGGACCTCCCACAATTCTGCCCTGATCTGATTGCGGAATCACATAATCTTCCAGTGCGATACCGCTTGCCTCGATAGCGTGGCAGGTATTGACAAGCGTGTCGCCTCCTGTGGCATACACGCCTGCTAGCTGATTACCGAGCATGTCCATGACATCGCGGGCAACTTCGCCCAGGTGTTGCGCCAGATTGCGCGAGCCTTGGCCGGCTGGCAAGTTCTTCGCCACTTCAATCCGGTTGATATCGACGACGGTACCGCTCAGCGTGGTATCGAGGGTAATAATGATAACCCGCACCTGTCCGGGTTCCCCATTGCCTGCTGCGGCGTCGTCGAGAATCCTTCGTGCCTGTGCCACAGCCTCTGCCCGCGCCTGGGCGTATTCGTGCCCACCTCCAATAAAAGGATCATGGGGGAGAGTGATGGTATGCGTGCCGGGCACCTCCTGCATGTATTCCAGCTGCTGGCGAGTAGTCGCGGTTGCGGATCCCGCCACGATCACCACCGTGCCGTGATCATTTTCCTGAGATTTGGTGCGTAGTGGCGCTTTGGGCCTTTTCTCTTCGGTTCGGATCCCTTGGGCCACAGCGTATTCCGTGGTAAATAACCCCGGATCCACGCAGAGAACCTTCCAGCCGAGCTGGCTGACCACCGCGGCAATATCAGCAACATCTTCGCTCGATACTGAATCGCAGAGGATATTACGTACGCCACGATCATAGGATTTTTGCATGGCGGCGCGGATAGCGTCGCGCCCTTCCACCACGGTATTCATGCAGATAAGGTCGACGGCATCACGTAGTTGCCCGGCCAATAACTTGGGAAGGTACGACTCCTTGACTGGGCTGAGAATATCGTTGGCCACGCCGGTGCGAGCTAGAAGCAGCGAATCGATAAGTGAATATCCGGCCACCACAATGCGCTTCGAGGGGGGCATGGCCGGCACGATAATAGCCATGTAATCCTCGCCCAGCACATCACGCATGGCGTCAATTTCGTAACCGATACCGCCACGCATCGTAGTATCAGTGCGCTTAGAGAATATCGTTGCCCCGCGTGCCACCAGATCGCGGGTTGCATTACGTACCCGGGAGGCAGCTTCCTCAGGTGGGAGCCTGCGGGAATCGGTGGAAACAAGCAATGCGTCAACGTCGTCGTAACTTAAGTTCGACGTGTCGCTGAGGCTGACAATATTCTTGACCCCGCGTGCCGCCAGTAGTGCTCCCGTGGTGGTAGCGCCCGTGAGGTCGTCGGCCACCACGCCGGAGAGAATTTTCCTTTCGGCACTCATAATTAAGCTTCTTCCTTTCCAACACTCGCCGCCTGCGGCTTCGGCTCACGCAGCGTCAGCAGAATAACGAAGGCGAGCAGCAGAACGACGACGAAGTAAGAGAAGGCCACGTTATAGCTACCGGTAGCATCAAGCAGCATACCCACGATAAGCGGAGCAAAGAATCCGCCCAGGTTGCCACCGGAGTTAATAATCGAAATTGCGAAGGGGTAGGTTTTTTCGGTGGAATGGTTCATCGCGTAGGCGGTGAACATCGGCCAGCCCAGATTGAGACAGAAACCTGTAAGGATAAGTGCGAGTGCCACCACGTACATGTTATTGGGAACCATGAGGACCACGGCGAACATAATCGCTGTGAACAGAGCGGTCAGCAGCATAGTTGGCTTGCGTCGGCCCGCGAAGATACGGTCAGAAACCCAACCTCCGGTGAGGGCGCCAATAATACCGCCCAGCGCCGGGCAGGCAGCTACCCAGCCCATGGCGAAGACATCATAACCGCGCGCATCCACCAGGTAGGTGGGAATCCAAGTCAGCATGCCATAAAGCACGTTGTTCATGAAGAAGTACGCGAGGGTGTCACCCCAGATATCCCAGGAGCGCATAACATCGCCGTTGGTCTCCAGACGCTTGACCTTCCGGTAACGGATCAGCTTATCGACCTTGGGCATCCACGATGCTTCCTTGCGGTTGGTCTGGGTGATCACTTCTTCGGAGGCAATGTGGGCGAGCTCGGCCTTGTTGACGTGGGAAGACTGGCGGGGATAAGAACGCACAAAAATATGCCAAACGATGGCCATAATCGCACCCGGAATTGCGAAGACCCAGAACACATGCTGCCAGCCCATATTGTGGGCGAGGACCACCACGATAGGCGGAACCAGCATCGGTGCCAACTGGGTGGAAGCGATATAGATACCGGTGGCAGTGCCTTTCTCCCGTTTCGGGAACCAGTTATTAATAGTGGAGGTCATTCCTACCGGAGTGGGGCCTTCGGTCAGACCCAGAAGCAGACGCAGCACGATCAGGCCGATGGCCGTGGTGGTAAAGCCCATGAGGAAGGTAACGAGGGAGAAACATAGCACCGCGAACGTCACCATATTACGGGTCCCGAATTTGCCCATGATGAGACCGGCTGGGATCTGTGAAATCGCGTAACCGAGGAAGAACATAGAAGCGATGAGACCCTGCTGGGAATTGGTCATGTGGAAGTCTTCTTTGATGAAGGGCAGCAGGGTGCCGATATTAGAACGATCGGCCATACAAATAACGTAAGTGACGAAAATAATCGCCATGACTACCCAGCGATATCGAGTGGGCCGCTGGGCCATCTGCGGGGACGTAATCATGAAAAACTCCTGGAACACCGCGCGGGGTGCCGCGATCGCTTCCTTGCATCGCGAGTGGTACGGGCCTGCCGAACACGCTACCGAGAGTGTCGTGCCCCTGGTCGGGGCGGGCGTGGCACTCACAGATATTCGGAGGGCGCGCCTCCGCGCTCACCTATCGGAACATATATTTCGTTCGAAATATACGGATAGATTAGCTGAGGTGAGCGAACCACGCAATAGAATGTGCATAATATGCTCGAAACGTGCAAAAAGGGCCGCTCCCGGATTCCCAGGCGCGGCCCTTATTCGTGTTTGCGGAGATGTGCTCTCTGCGGTGCGTTCCTCGCTCCGATTTCTCTACGCTCTATTTCTCACCCACCACGAGATGCTTGCGGATATGGGCAGTCAGCGGGCCGCGCTCGAGTTCGTCAATCACGCCCGCAGCCAGATCTGCGGAAGTAATCTCCGGGGAGATGTACGTCCACTTGGCGATGTGGGCACCCTCCAAAGCCGCCGGGACTTTCGCATCTCCGCTATCGAGCGCGATGAGCCGGGTCGGCAGCCCGGAAACCAACTCAATGAGGTGGTGTGCGGCGCGCTCGGGGAAGTCCTCCCCGGCATCTGCGCTGGGTGTGAAGGCATCTACCATGGCATCGAAGCCGGCAATATCCCCGCGTTCAATATCGAAAACATCGCGGCGTAGCGAGACCGGGGCCTCCGTTTCGTTTTCCGAGCGCGTCACGGCGATAACTTCGTGCCCGCGCGAAACTGCTTCCTGAGTGAGGAGCTTTCCGGCCGCGCCATTAGCTCCAATAATTGCAATGCGCATGATTCATCCTTTCTGATGTGGGGGCCGGCTGAGCGGCCCGCTGCTGGTGAGGTCTTATCAAGGCTGCTGCGGTGACGGGGCGCCTTGCCGCGTGGCGGAGTATTTCTCCAAGCGGTTCGGAGCCCGCCGCGTTGCGAGATGGCAGCATGCCAGCTGGGCCACGATGTCCAGCCGGCCACCGCCGGGGTAGAAAACCTGGGAAACGCACCACCGCATCCCTTCCGAAGGGCGAACAAGAGTTCACCATAGATGGTAGCCCAGATATGCCAGAATGAACCTATGACCGAATCGAATCAGCCCGTTCCGGAATCGTCGCCCGCGCCCGTCCAGCGCACCGCGCCGCAGCCCTCGCCCACCTGGGAGCGCATGGTCGCCGGGAAAATGTATATCGCCGACGATCCTTACCTAGCCCACGTCCGCCGCGAGGGCCTCACTGTCCAGCACGAGCTGAATGCCACCAACCCTTCCGATAACGAAACGATCCGCACCATCGCCGCCCGTTTCTTCGGTTCTTTCGACCCCAGCGCCACCGTGGTTCCGCCCGTCCACTGCGATTACGGCGCCAATGTTCACATCGGCCCGGAGGTCTTTATCAACTCCGGTGCGATTCTCCTCGACGTCGCCCCCATTACCCTGGGCCGCCGTGTCCTCATCGGCCCGCGCGTCACTATCACCACCGCCCGGCACCCGGTTCCTCCGCGCGTTCGCGCCGAAACCGACCTGGAATTCGGCACCGCCATCACCATTGGAGATAACGTGTGGATCGGTGCCTCCGCCACCATCGGCCCGGGCGTGACCATCGGTGAAAATTCGATTGTGGGCGCCGGCGCCGTCGTTATGCGTGATGTCCCCGCCAACTGCATTGTGGTTGGGGTTCCGGCCCGCGTGCTGCGTTATTTTAACGACGACGACGAATCCCGCGGCCAAGCGCTCCGCGCCGCCTATGAAGAAGAGATGGGTCCGCTTGCCTAGGGGATCGGGCAGAGCGGTATAAACTACAGCGTATGTCTATTGATCTTCCCCTTGTTGATACGGCGCTGGCGGCCGGGGTGCCCGCCGATGCCGTTATCCCCTTCGGTCGGGACCGGGCGAAGATCGATTACCGCTGGGTTGAAAAGGTCGGTGCGCAGCCCGGCCGCCTCGTGCTCGTGACTGCCATGTCACCCACCCCTGCCGGGGAGGGGAAAACCACCACCTCCATTGGCCTGGCGGATGGCCTGCGCTACCTGGGTAAACGCGCGGTTCTGGCGCTGCGTGAACCTTCGCTCGGCCCGGTTTTCGGGCTCAAAGGCGGGGCGATCGGCGGGGGCCGAGCCACCCTCACTCCGGCCGCCTCCATTAACCTGCACTTCAACGGGGATTTCGCTGCGATTGCTGCCGCCCATAACCTCCTAGCCGCTATGGCGGATAACGCGGTCTATTTCGACACCCACGATATTGACCCGGCTACGGTCAGCGTGCGCCGCGTTATCGATATGAATGACCGGGCCCTGCGGGCTATCCTCCTCAGCCCCAGCGGGCGCCTCGATAGCGCCGGCCCGGGCGCGGGCACCCGTTCCAATCCCGGTGCGCACGCCACCCGCGCCACCGGCTTCGATATTGTTCCCGCCAGTGAAGTTATGGCAGCTTTCTGCTTGGCATCCTCTTTTGCGGATCTGCGCGAGCGCCTCAACGCCATGGAAGTGGCCCGCACCCGGGCTGGCGTACCCGTCACCGCGGCGGATCTGGGTGCCACCGGTGCCATGCTTGCCCTTCTGACCGAAGCGTTCTGCCCGAACCTTGTTGCCACCCGGGAAGGCACCCCCGCGCTCGTGCATGGCGGGCCCTTCGCCAATATTGCGCACGGTTGCAATTCTGTGATGGCCACCCGCGCCGCGCTCGCGATGGGGGAGATCGCGGTAACGGAAGCCGGCTTCGGGGCTGATCTGGGGGCCGAAAAATTTATTGACATTATGTGCCGTACCTCCGGGCTGCGCCCCGACGCGGCCGTTTTTGTGGTCACCTTGCGCGCCCTGCGCTACCACGGGGGTATCGCCAATGCCGCCCGGCATATTCATAATTTGCAGGCGGTGTGGGGGCAGTCCGTCGTCGTCGCCCTTAATCGTTTTGATACGGATACCGAAGCAGATATCGAAAAAGTGCGTACGCAATTCGAAGAATTGGGTGTGCCGGTGGCCGTCTCTGAGCATTTCGCGCGCGGCGGGGAAGGCGCGGCGCCCCTGGCCGAAGCGGTTCTGGCCGCGCTCGAAACGCCGTCCCGCACCCGTTTCACGTACTCGGATAGCGCGAGCCTCAGCGAGAAAATCACGGCGGTGGTGCGGCGCGTCTACGGGGGAGCGAGCGTCACCTTCGCGCAAGAAGCGCGTGAGCAGCTACGTGAGCTGGAAGAACGCGGCTACGGCAGCTATCCCGTCTGCATCGCGAAAACTCCGGCCTCCTTCACCACCGACCCGAAACGCCTGGGCGCTCCCAGCGATTTTGACGTGCCGGTACGCGATGTACATCTCTCCGCGGGGGGCCGTTTCGTTGTGGTCATGGCGGGGAGCGTCATGCTCATGCCGGGCCTGCCCAAAGAACCATCCGCGCTGGCCATTGACGTGGACGCCGCCGGAAACGTGCGCGGCATTCACTAAAAATTCCTCTCGATCACGCCGCCCCGAAGTGTTACCCTGGACACGTGAGCGGCGAAGGGGCCGCTCCGCGCACTTATGCGCGTGTGAACCCTCACGGAGGACGATATGACCAAGTTCGTATACGCATTTACCGAGGGCAACAAGGACATGAAGGACCTTCTCGGCGGCAAGGGAGCCAACCTGGCGGAGATGGTCCACATGGATTTGCCTGTCCCACCCGGTTTCACCATCACCACCGAAGCCTGCCGCTACTACCTGAGTAACGGGCAGGAACCCGAGGAACTCGAAGCGGAGGTGACGCGCCACCTGGAAGCCGTGGAAGAGCAGATGGGCAAGAAACTTGGCGATCCGGAGGATCCGCTGCTGCTCTCGGTGCGTTCAGGCGCGAAGTTCTCCATGCCGGGGATGATGGAAACCGTGCTCAATATTGGCCTCAATGACCAGTCCGTCAAGGGCCTCGCGGCGCAATCCGGCAACGAACGTTTCGCCTGGGATTCTTACCGGCGCCTCATCCAAATGTTCGCCCGCACCGTACTCGATATTGATGGAGATCTTTTCTCCGACGCCCTGCACGCCCTGCAAAAGGCGAAAGGCTACAGTGGCGATCTTGATATGACGACGGCGGACCTGCAAGAGCTGGTCGAACAATTCAAGGGAATCGTGCGGCGCGCCAGCGGGTATCCCTTCCCGCAGAACCCGCGCCGGCAAATGAACCTCGCGATCACCGCGGTATTCCGTTCTTGGAACACCGAGCGTGCTCGGATCTACCGCCGGCGCGAACATATCCCGGATGACCTGGGCACCGCCGTCAATATTTGCACGATGGTGTTCGGCAATATGGGGGAGAAATCCGGCACCGGGGTGGCGTTCACCCGCGATCCTTCCACCGGACACTCCGGGGTATACGGTGATTACCTTGTCAATGCCCAGGGGGAGGACGTGGTGGCCGGCATCCGCAACACCCTTTCCCTCAAGGACCTCGAGCAGCTGGATCCGGCTTCCTACACCGAGCTCATGGACATCATGAAGCGCCTGGAAAACCACTACCGGGACCTGTGCGATATTGAGTTCACCATCCAGGAAGGCAAACTGTGGATGCTACAAACCCGCGTGGGTAAGCGCACCGCCGCCGCGGCCTTCCGAGTGGCTACCCAGCTGGTAGATGAGGGCCTTATTAGCGCGGAAGAAGCGATCACCCGTACGACCGGTGAACAGCTCACCTCGCTACTCTTCCCGCAATTCCAGCGCGATGCCCAGCGCACCCTCATCACGAAGGCCATGGCGGCCTCCCCGGGCGCGGCCGTGGGTGAAGTGGTCTTTAGTAACGAGCAGGCCCAGGCGCGCGCCGCCGAAGGTGCCAAGGTGATCCTGGTGCGCCGCGAAACCAACCCGGATGACCTGCCCGGCATGGTGGTGGCCGCCGGCGTGCTCACCGCGCGCGGCGGGAAAACCTCACATGCTGCGGTGGTGGCCCGCGGGATGGGCCGTACCTGCGTGGTGGGCGCGGAGGATCTCCTCGTGGAAGAAAAGGCCGGCACGGTCTTCATCAAGTCCACCGGGCAAACACTGCGCGCCGGGGATGTTATTTCCATTGACGGCACCACCGGGGAAGTGTTCTTCGGGGCTGTCCCGGTGGAAGATTCCCCGGTCATGATCTACGTATCCCAGGGCCTGGAGGCCGCGCTGGAGGCCGCCGGTGATGATAAGGACACCTGCGAATTGGTGCGTTCCGTGGATCGCATCCTCACCCAGGCGGATAAGTCTGCGCGCATGCACGTGCGGGCCAATGCGGATAATCCGGAAGACGCCGCGCGCGCTCGCGAATTCGGGGCGCAGGGCGTGGGCCTATGCCGCACCGAGCATATGTTCCTGGGTGAGCGGCGCGAGCTTATCGAGCACGTTATCCTCGCGGCTACCCCGGAATTGCAGGCCGCCGCGCTCGGGGCGCTTATGCCGCTGCAACGCGGGGACTTCGAGGGTATTTTCGAGGCGATGGACGGACTGCCGGTGGTGGTGCGCCTCATTGACCCGCCGCTGCACGAATTCCTCCCGGATATGACCAAGCTGGCGGTTGAGGTCGCCACGATGGAGGCGCGCGGCCAGCAGGTTCCCGAACACACCCGCACGCTACTGCGGGCGGCAACTGAACGCCACGAAGACAACCCCATGCTGGGCCTGCGCGGGGTGCGTCTGTCCATCCAGATCCCCGGCTTCGTGGATCTGCAGGTGCGGGCGGTGGCCGAGGCGGCGGTGGCCTGCCGCAAGCGCGGGTTGGATCCGCATCCGGAAATCATGATCCCGCTGATTGGCTCGGAGAAGGAATTCCGCCTGGTGGCGGACCGGGCCCGCAAGATCATTGCCGAGGCGGAACGCGAATCTGGCTACGACCTCGATATCGCGATCGGCAATATGATCGAGCTGCCGCGCGCGGCCATTATCGCGGAGAAGATCGCCGAGGATTCCGAATTCTTCTCCTTCGGCACCAATGATTTGACCCAGACCACGTGGGGCTTCTCGCGGGACGACGTCGAACACGAATTCATCCCGACCTATATGGCGGAAGGAATCTTCGACACCTCGCCTTTCGAGACCATCGACCGCGAAGGTGTGGGCGAGCTGGTGCGCATGGGTACCGAGCGCGGGCGGAAGGGTAATCCGAATCTCACCGTGGGTATCTGCGGTGAGCACGGCGGGGATCCCGCTTCGGTGCACTTCTTCGATTCCGTCGGTTTGGATTACGTGTCCTGCTCGCCGTTCCGGGTACCGGTGGCACGCCTGGAAGCCGGGCGCGCGGCCGTCATGGCCAAAGGGCATGAGTCCGGAGCCGGGGCGACGGCGTAGCAGCGGAACCGTAAGCTAGCTGCGCAAACGCTAGCTAAACGCGGCTCGCGCTGCACGGTGGCCGGGCGGGAACGGAGCTCTGCACGGAGCTGGTTCCCGCCCGGCCGCTTGGCGTGCGGGTAGAAGAAGGTGCAGTTAATGCGGAACTTAGGCTGTTTGCAGAATCTTGGAAATGCGTCCGGGTGAAAGCTCCATAATCTCTGCAACTTCACGGACGGTCATCCCTGAAGATCGCAAGCTGGTAGCGGCTTCTCGCGTAGCTTGCGATGCCCGTGACTGAAGTTCGTGAGCTTGCCGGGATAGTTTTTTAGCCTGAGCAATAGTTTCGGCGGTGGAGCCAACATCTATGACTAAATCGAACCCGTGGTTTTCAACATTAAGAAGATTGAGCGCATCCGCGACAATCTCGCTAATTTCATTGAGCCTGCGGGCTTGAGAATGGTAAATTTCACCGTTTACGGTAAGTTCGAGCCCCCACCACCCGTGGTCGCGAAAGGCTCTCACATGCGTTTTGCTCATAGTCCTAGTCCTTTCCTGAATTTACGGATTGTGCCCTTTGCGGTTTCCTCTGGAATGTCGCGGTGCCGCCCCACGATGTCGCTTACATCGCCGATGGTAACGCGTGTGTGTCGAGTTCCTTCGGTGGTTATAAGCGTGTGGCCGCTCTGTTTCGCGATTTTCTTGAGCTCGTTCAAGAGGTGGGCCCGTTTCATAGCAGGTAGTTTACCCCTGTAAACATAACGTGTCTACGGGGGTAAACGGAGTAGCTTTTCTCTTCGGCTCTTACCGTAGTTGTGACACATGGCAAGTTTGCTGCTCTTGGTTTAGTTCGCAAGGTGTACGTGGGCTTCTTCCACGCGGGCGTCGTCGTGCAATAAAGCGCGGTGCAGTCAATTCTCAGGTATCTCGCCTAGGATAGGCTTGAGTTGGCAGGTTCGTGCGGCAAACAGTATCGGAGATGGTATCTCGTGGGCGTTTTCTCATTACGTGGCGGGCAATTTCATCGCGCGGCGCCTCCTGCCGATCTGCCGGAAGAAACCCGTACCGCGGTTGCGGAAGCACTGCGCGCCCAGATTTCTGATTTCCTGGATTTCCCGGCCTTCCAGGTAGCGTGGACGCGCCCGGAAGGGGAGCGCGGCACCGCTTCATTGGTTGCCTTGGATGCCACCGGGAACATTATTAGCGTGGATATTATTGATGTTCTCGACGGCGCAGCGCTCCTCGCGGCCCTCGCCCGTTCCGCGCAGCACGCCACTCTGGACCGCCGCGAAATTACCCGGCTTTTCCCGGGCGGGCCCCACGATTTTTCCTCCGCCTGGCAGGAGTTCACCGCGGTCAATCCGCCCATCCCGGAACCGGCCCCGCGCCTGAGCATTTTTGCTTTCGCCATCGAGCCGGATACCTATGATGCCGTGCGCGCTCTGGCCGGAGCCGGAGTGCAGGTCTGGCAGGTGACCATCCTGGAGCGGGCCACCGGGATTTTGCTTTCTGTGGATGAAATTCGCCTCCAGCGCGCTACCGCGCTCGGGCCCGCTGTCGGGGTGCCGCTTCTGGATGTGGCGCCGGAAGCGGAGGCGAGCGAAGCGGCTGAAGCGGAGGCAACCGAAAAGACCGCCGCGGTTGAAGTAACCGAGGAGCTTGAGGCGAAACCCGAACCTGCGGTAAAGGTAACCGAAACACCGGCAGCTGCCGAGCGGCCGCGGCGCCGGGGGAGCCGCGCTGCCCAGCCGGGTACCGAGAGCACGGCACGCAGCCGCAATATTTGGCAGGAAATCCGCGGCCGCCGGGCTGCGCATACCTTCGCTGCGACCGCTACATCCGGGAGGAGCTCAGCGCACCGTGCCTCCCACAGCTCAACGGCAAGCCCCGCGCATACGGCCGCAGAAGGCTCCGCGCACACAGCTGCAGAAAGCCCCGCGCACCGCGCCGCTAATCCCGCCCTTCACGAGGGCTCTCAGCGGAGTGATTATCAGGCTGCTCCGCGGCGTCGGGCTCGGCGCGCGGCGGAATAAAGTTAACGCGGTGCGGCCGGAATTCGAAGCCACCCGGCTTTACCGTGATAATCGGACTGGTGTCCTCTGGTAAGCCAAGCTGCTTGCGGCGCTCCGCCGCCCTGAGCCGAGCTTTCTCCTGCCGCTCTATGCGCAGTTCTATAGCTATGTCCTCAAGCGCTTTCTTGGCTGCCAGCGTGGCTTCTTTTTCCTCCGCTATGGTCACGCCTGTTTTCCATTGCCGTATCCCGATCACCTCAATGATCGCGACCGCGGTAGCCACGCCACCACAGATGAGTGCTTGGCGAGAGTCCAGCGTCAGCACCAGCGTGACAAGAAAATAGACCCCTGCGAAGAATGCAATCCGGCTCAGCGGGGCAATCCATCCTCCCGGGCTCGGGTGGTGCCAGCGACGTTGATGCCAGCGGTCGATGTGCGTTGAAAGGAATTCAACAGCCACGGTGCTGAGCACAACAATGAGCAGCAGCGCGAAAAAGTTCACCTGATGAGGGAGGAACAACCGGCTCAGCGCCAGCGTAATCACAATACCTATTGCGGTCAGCGTGCCCGCGATGAGATGCCCGCTCCATGACTGGCGGAAAGGCACTGGTGTCCAATCCGGATCCGGAGATACGCGAACCATAGTTATCCCTTCAATCGAGGCATGTACAAAGTGTACGTGGTTGGTCGGGGTCAAGCAGTTGTGAAAAGTCAGGGACTGTAACATATGTGAATGTGATGGTCGTGGCTTCATGTTGATCATCGCCAAGACAGGTGGTCGGTCACTAACATCGCCAGGCGTGTTCGTAAGATGAAACGACACCCCAAGCACGGGCTTAGCGATGCCGACCCAGGCACCGTGCCTCCCGCCACTTGCCTCGCCGCCCGGCGCGCTGGCGGGGAGGGTGTGTTTTTCCGGGATGTACTTCGCATGTACGACAAGCGCAGTACAGTTATGAAAACAGATCCCCCTCCCTAGGGGCCGGTGTGACTATTGAAGTTCGTGAGGCCTATGAGGATCCCGTGAGGAGGCCGCCGCGTATGCCCGAAATCAAAATGCAACCGCAGCTACATTAAGAAATTGTTTTGATGTCGTGGGGTTGCTTTTTGTGGGACCCACTGTCGTGGGGTTACATTCTGAAGAGCTGCCCGTCGAGATGTTGCTTTTTGTGGGGCGCACTGTCGTGGGGTTGCTTTTTGTGGGGGCCTCCTGCCGGGAGGGCGCATCCTGGGGGCTCCGCTGTTGATGCGTCGCTTTTTATGGGTATCACCGCTCACATCGTCCACGCTTGTCCACGCGAGCGAGTGATTGCGATGGGGCTGACAGCTTTTCGCGGTTTCAATATTCCTGACGCACTTTTTGCAGTCCAGTTGCAGTCCAGGCGATCTCGGCGCACTGAAAGGCCTGGCGCGGGCACGGCATCCGTGGCACCCTGGAATGGAAAGCGCCCGCGGTCTGGACTTGCGGCGGCGGGCTCGGGGAAGCAAGCAGGAAACGAAAAGGAAACCCCATGCGAAACATCACCTTGGCCAATGGCGATACCGTGTCAGCCCTCGGGCTGGGCACCTGGTTCCTCGGTGATGACCGAGCGTGCCGGCAGGAAGAAATTGCGGCCTTGCGCTGCGGAATCGAGGGCGGCGCCCGGCTCATCGACACCGCGGAAATGTACGGCAGCGGGCGCTCCGAAGAGCTCGTGGGCGAAGCAATCACACCTTTCCCGCGCGAATCGCTCTACCTCATCACCAAAGTGCTCCCCTCCAACGCATCCCGGCGGCGCATGGAAGGCGCGCTGGATGCCAGCCTGGCGCGGCTGGGAACCGAGTACGTGGATATGTACCTCTATCACTGGCGCGGTGGCACCCCGCTGGCCGAAACCGTGGCGGAGCTGGAGCGCCTGCGCGAGAACGGGAAAATCCGCAGCTGGGGCGTCTCCAATTTCGACGTCGAAGATATGGAGGAGCTGGCCGCGCTGCCCGGCGGCGCGAATTGCCAGGCTAATGAGGTGCTCTACCACCTCGGCTCGCGCGGAATTGAAGTGGAATTGCGCGGCCTCATGGAGCGGCTCGGCGTGGCGCTCATCGCCTACTGCCCGCTCGCCCAAGCCGGGACTTTGCGCAACGGCCTGGTCACCAATCCGGTGGTCACCGAGGTAGCCCGCGACCTGGGCGTGAGTCCCTTCCAGGTGCTACTGGCCTGGGTGCTAGCGCAGAGCCCGACCATCGCGATTCCGCGCACCGGGAAGCTCGCCCATATGCGGGAAAACCTGGAGGCCGCGCGGATCGAGTTGAGCGTCGAGCAGCTGGCGCGCCTAGATGGCGCCTTCCCGGCTCCGCACCGCCGGGTTCCGCTCGATGTGGAATAGGTTTCGCAAGGTAGGTACGACGGCGCCGCGGCGCGCCCGCGCGCCGCGGGGACGCGGCGTCGTCGTGCTTCCTACGCACATTACCGTAGCTTCTCAGTTACCCCGCGCCGTAACCAATCTGGCGGGAAAATGTCGCCGCGCCTCCGGGCGCTCTCTCCTTGTCGGGCCTTACGTCATAAGGCGGGGGTCAAAAAAATGGAACAATGTTCCATGTCAGGAAAGTGGCGCAGTTGCTACGAATATTCGACATAAGGAGTTGTCATGGTTAATCGCATGATCCTCAACCAAACCTCGTACTTCGGGCGCGGTGCGCTCGACCAGCTGGTCCCCGAGCTGCATCGGCGCGGCTTCAAGAAAGTCCTCATCATCACCGACAAGGGTGTGCGCCAGGCCGGGACCGTGGACCTAGTCACGAAACGTTTGGATGAGGCCGATTTTGCTTACGAGATTTTCGACGACGTCGTTCCGAACCCGCCCGTCGAAAACGTGAAGGCCGGCGTGCAGGCGCTCAAGGATTCCGGTGCAGATGTGCTCATCGGCCTGGGTGGCGGTTCCCCGCAGGACACCGCGAAGGCCATCGGCATTATCGGTGCGAACCCCGAATTCGCTGACGTTCTCTCCCTCGAGGGCGTGGCGGATACCAAGAACCCCTCCGTGCCGATTATTGGCATTCCCACCACCGCCGGTACCGCTTCGGAAACCACCATTAACTACGTGATTACCGATACGGAGAAGCACCGCAAGTTTGTGTGCGTGGACGAACACGATATTCCCGTCCTCGCCATCGTGGATCCGGACCTCATGGACGGCATGCCCCGTTCCCTCAAGGTAGCGACCGGGCTCGACGCTCTGACCCACGCCATCGAGGGCTACATCACCCCGGGCGCCTGGGAGCTTTCGGATGCGGTCCACCTCAAGGCTATCCAGATGATCGCGAAGAACCTGCGCAAGGCTGCCGATGGCGATACCGACGCCGTTGAGCAGATGGGTTACGCCTCCTACATCGCGGGCATGGGCTACTCCAATGTGGGCCTGGGCCTGGTGCACGGCATGGCGCACCCGCTCGGTGGGCGTTACGACGCGCCGCACGGCGTGGCCAACGGTATCCTGCTGCCGGCTGTCATGAAGTTCAACGCCGAGTACACCGGTGAAAAGTACCGCGATATTGCGCATGCCTTCGGCATGAAGGATTCGTACGACGTCGCGCTAGAAGAAGCGCGTACCTACGCGGTGGACGCGGTCAAGCAGCTGGTTGAGGACCTGGGTAATCCCACCACGATCTCCGCGGTGGGCGTGGACGAATCCGGCCTCGACGCCCTGGCCGAGGATGCCTTCAACGACGTGTGCACCCCGGGCAACCCCCGCAAGGCCACCAAGGAAGAAATCCGCGCGCTCTACGCCTCCCTCCTCTAAAAGCTGAGGTGCTCGCTGTCTGGCGTATTACCCGCAGCCGAGCATGAGTGCACGAAATTGGCGGCCGGCACCTGATTGTTCAGATGCCGGCCGCTTTTGTAGTGGGCCCGCGGCGCGCGGGGTGTACAGCTGCCAGGTAGCTGCGTCGTCGTTATTAATCTGTGCGCATCTTCAAGACGCACGCGCACAGTAGAGCGATCCCGGCGATGCCGGCGGAAAGAGCCAGTGCCCCGCGGTAGCCATCCCACGTTCCGACGAGGGGCGCCACCAGGCCAATACCTAGGCTTGCGCCCACGCCAAAAGC
Organism: Actinotignum sp. usb-actsch-213; assembly: GCF_059085665.1. Classification (NCBI taxonomy): domain Bacteria; kingdom Bacillati; phylum Actinomycetota; class Actinomycetes; order Actinomycetales; family Actinomycetaceae; genus Actinotignum; species Actinotignum sp. usb-actsch-213. The sequence goes on along the minus strand of NZ_JBHNSQ010000003.1, from coordinate 2,141 downwards.
TGCGCCGTTGAGACCGGGGAGCGAGCCGGGTGCTTCGGGTGGGGCCAGGATGACGCCGAGCCCGTTGACAGTTGTGAGGATCATGCCGTTATAGGTGATTCCAAGAATCGCAATGAGGGTGAAAACAACCCATTGGTGATCGAGGAAGAACCAGATCCCGCCAATTGTGCATAGCGAAATAAGGAGTCCGGTGCGCAGAACGGTGAGCCAGCCGATTTTTCCCGCCAGCCACCCGGAAAGTGGGGCAGCGGCCAGTCCGATAAGCGCGGGCGGTGTGAGATAGAGGAGTGCAGCGCGGCCAGCCTCTAGCCCGTAGCCCGCGTCGGGATTCTGGGCGAAAAGCGCGACCGTGAAATTAATGACCGCGAAAACTGATGCGAGAGATAGAAGTGTTGTAGCAATAAGCGGCCAACAGTGGCGTGATGCCAGCTGGCGCAGGGCGAAAAGCGGCGAGGGAACCCGACGCTCAACCATGCAAAAAGCGCTGAAAAATAGCGCGGCCACACCGAAAAGTGGGAGGGTAGCCGTGGTGAACCACCCGCGGGTGCCGCCAACATTGACGTAGTAGGTGAGGAAAATAAGGCTGAGGGAGAGGAGTCCGCCGCCCCACCAATCCATTTTTCCGCTGGCGGCAGGCCGCTCCTGCGTCGTGAGTAGTCGAACTGTCAGGAAAATTGCCACTGAGGTGAGACCCGCAATAACGAAGAAAATAGCCTGGAAACCGAAGTGGTCGGTGAGGATCCCGCCAAACCATCCGTCTAGGCCGCCCACGCCGCCGTTAGCGGCGCTAATAATACCGAGCATGGTGCCTAGAATCGCGGGAGAGACCGATTCGCTCAGGATCATATATGCGAGTTGGAAGACCGCACCGGAAACACCTTGAAGGACACGTCCGGTCACGAAAATAGGGAAGTTCGGGGCGAGTGCACATACCAGTGTTCCCACCAGCAAGATCGCAAGAACCGCGAGTAGCATGCGGGCGCGGCCAAGGAAATCGCTCCAGCGGGTAAGAAGAATCCCGGCGACCGCCCCGGCGAGGAAGAAGAGGCTTGAAACCAGAGCAAGCGTTCCCTCGCTCACCGCAAAACTTCGCCCGATATCCGGGAGCGCTGGGGTGACCATCGTGGTGTTGAGCTGGTAGGACAGCACGGTAATCACCAGGGTGACAAGGAGCCCGAACTGTCCGCCGCGAGGAAGTCCAGTACTACTGTGTGGGAACCTGGCATCGTGGGAGCATAGCTTCGCGTCGTTTTGTATGTGCGTGCTTGTCACGGCAGGTTCTTTATGTTCACTCACTTCTCTATTATCGACGACGCCGTGGCTTCCTGCGTGCTCGCCCGGTGTGAAGCGGCGCGTAAGAGTGGCTGGGTGGTGTCGGGTTAGTGGGGTGTGGTGGGTGTCTCGTTGGTNTGGTTTGNGTNTNGNGNGNTGGGCTTGTAAGCTTGTTATCCGTCGCCGAGGCCCGGGAAACCGGTAAGCGGTGACAGGATCCCTTGAGAGTGGCGTGGTTCACTGGGGCTGGGTTTGGTTTCCTGGCTGGGTGGTGCTAAGCTAACGGGGTTGCTCTTTTTGAGTGTGATTGTTTCTCTTGCGTGTGATTGCCGTGGTTTTTTTCGGGTGGTTGTGCGTGGGGTGTGGGCGTGGTGTTTGGATGCTTAATAGTGTGTCTGACTATTTATTTTTTACGTGATATTTTTTGTTCACATGACTAGCATGTCGCGCTAGTGCTGGCTGAGGGCTTTTTTGTTTTTGGTTGGTGGGTGTGGTGTTGGTTGTGTGGGTGTGTGCGAGGACAGTTAGCACTCTAATGATAATGACTGGATGTATTCGTGTTTACGGGTATGTGTTTGGTTTGTTTGTTGGTGGTGTGTTGTTCTTGTTTTTATTTTGTTTTATTTGAGCTAGTTGTTTTGGCTCTCTGTTTTTTGTGGAGAGTTTGATCCTGGCTCAGGACGAACGCTGGCGGCGTGCTTAACACATGCAAGTCGAACGATGAAGCCTGTAACTTGTTGTGGGTGGATTAGTGGCGAACGGGTGAGTAATACGTGAGTAACCTGCCCTCCTTTTTGGGATAAGCCTTGGAAACGGGGTCTAATACCGGATATTCTGGCATGCTCGCATGGGTGTGTTGGGAAAGCTTT
>NZ_JBHNSQ010000002.1:0-56653 GCF_059085665.1 Actinotignum sp. usb-actsch-213 | reverse complement strand
CCCAGCGCTACCCGTTACCTAGTTCCACTCCCTACCCGTGCGGCACATACTCACATTTGCTGTGCTCGGCCGGCTCAAGCTGGAAAGTGGAGTGCTCCACCTTGACCGGGAAATGCTCCGCGACGCACTGCTGGAGCTGGTCAAGGATCCGCGGGGCGTGCCCGTCAAAGAAACACTCATCCTCAACCACAACGTGGGCGCTCAGTACCGGCAGCCCGGTGGCGACCGTCGTCGCATGCATATCATGCACGCGAATCACATGCGGCAGATTTTCCATGTGCTGGCGTACTTCGTCCAGGTCGAGGCCCTGCGGCGTCGCCTCCATAAGCACGTTGAGCGCGGTGGACAGAATGCGCAGCGCGCGCGGAATAATAAGAATCCCGATGAGGATCGCGGCAATCGCGTCCGCGCCGCCCCACCCGGTGAAGTAGATCGACGCCGCAGCCACGATGACCGCCACCGAACCGAGCGCATCATTGCACACCTCTAGGAAGGCGGCCTTCATATTGAGGCTGGCACCGCGCCCGGTGAACAAAATCAGCATGGAGGCGATATTGCCGAGCAGGCCGATAATGCCGAAAATCAAGAGCGGCGCGGCCGGCATTTCGGGCGGGTCGGTGAGGCGTTTGATCGCTTCGATAATGACGAAAATACCTACCCCGAGAAGCAGCGTGGCCTGCAAACACGCGGAAATAATCTCTGCCCGGGCGTAGCCCCAGGTACGGCGGTTGGTGGCGGGTTTGGTGGTGAGGTGAGCGGCGACCAGCGCCATGACCAGGCCGGCGCTATCGGTGAGCATATGGCCGGCATCCACAAGGAGGGCCAGCGAGCCGAGCCAGAACGCCCCGATCACCTCAGCGATAAGAATGGAGAACGTAATACCGAGCGCCCAGGCGATGCGCCCGCGTTGCGCCCCGGCACCGTGCACATGCCCGGGCCCGTGGTCGTGCCCGCTGGCATGCTCGTGGCCGGCCGCGGGAGCTACCGCGGCGGGGGTGCGAGCCAGGCGGCAGAGGTGGTCGCCAGCGCCATCCTCGTTAAATGATTCGCCATCCTCCTCGGATGGGCCACTCTCCTCTGACGCCGGTGCAGAGGAGGTATCGGAACTGCGCTGGGCGCAGGTGCATTGCCCGCCGGCGTGGTCGCCGTGCTCGCAATGATAATAATTATTATTATGCATAACATAACCTCCTTGGGGCTCTGAGTGTACCTGTCCGGTCGAGTTTGCGGCAGGGTGCGGCCTGTGATGCGGAGCATGTACGACGACGCCTATGCGGCCACGTGCATAATACGCAGTGACATGAGCCAAGAGACAAGCACCCGGGCACTCATTCCGCAAAGGGAATCGGTGCCCGGGTGCATTGCAATGAGGTGAAATATGCCGGCGCAGGCTCCTATTGCATCGTGATATTTACTCCGCAGGAGTCCATGATGAGGATGAAGTTGAGGAGATCGTTCATGAACTTGGGGTCCTCAATTTCGCTGCCGGCCGTGATATCGCCCTTGCTGGCACGCTCGAGGACATCAATGAACTGGTCGGATAGCTTGCCTTGCGCGGCATTGCCGATGCAGGCACCGGCGTCATCGCGTTCGGGTTTACCGAAGGCCTCAGTGAAAGTCGGATCCTTAAGGAAGGAATCGAAGAGGGCCCCGATTTTTTCCGGCGGATAGGTGTAGGTCAGCCCATCCTCGCCATCTTTGCCCGCTGAGTCACCCGAATTGCCGGAGGGCGCGGGTGCGGGAGTTGTGGGCGAATCGAAAATGGGGGCCTTGCTGGTTTCCGGTGCGGCGGTGCCGTCCGGCGTGGCGGGGGCGCTGATCGAAGGAGCCGAGCTGGGATCGGGCTGCACATCATCGCTGGCCTTATCTCGGTTGAGGAAGAAAATGAGGCCAACAACCAGCGCGATCAGCGCCACTACGCCGACCCCAATTCCAACAAAAAGCCCGGTTTTGCTCTGCTTGGGCTGTTGGCCGTAGCCGGCCGGGTAACCGCCGCGCGGGCCGTTCGGGCCGCCGGCGCCGGGGTACTGATTGCCCGGACCACCCGGACCACCCGGACCACCCGGACCACCCGGCGCGCCCGGGTAGCCGGGAGCGCCGTATTGACCGCCCTGGCCGGCTCCGTATTGCCCGCCGGGGTAACCCGGACCGCCGTACTGGCCAGCCGGGCCGGAGCCATACTGCGGGGCCTGACCCGGATAATTGCCTTGCTGCGGGTAGGTACCGGGACCGCCCGGGTAGCTGGGCGCGCCGTATTGACCGGGCTGGCTTCCCTGCCCGCCACCATACTGGCCCGGACCGGGGTAGGCGCCGCTGTGAGCGGCGTAAGCCTGGGTGGGATAGTCGCCCGAAGGTGAGGTGGGCGTGGAAAAAGCTTGGGTGGGCGCACTGGTGATATCGGGTGCGCCGGTGATATCTGGAGTGTTTCCTGTGCCGGGAGCGGAGGCGGCTTCGGGCGAACTGCTCGCGCCGGGGGTGGTGTTCTCGGAGCCGTGTGGAGGGAAAGCTCGGGTGGGTTCGCCGCCCTGCGGCGAACGGGGTGCGTCTTCGTTGCTCACGATAAATCCTAACGATGCGCGGGAGCGGTGCGCGGTAACCCCGCGCGATAAACGCGCACGGTAACCGGCGAAAACGCCCCCGATGTGACAGGTGCCTGGTCACCTTCCGCACGCCACCGGACACACCGGAACGTTCGGCTACACGGGCCAAGCCACATTCATTCAATCAGAGGGCAGCCGGGAGCGGCAAGCAAATTTCGCGTTCGCCAAGCTCAGTGCCTTTCGGCCAGCAGAGAAACAACTGCTCGTTCCGCTCGTTCCGCTAGTTCTGCTACTTCGCCGCGCCTGTAGCCGCCGTAGCCGCCGTAGCCGCCGTAGCCGCCGCGCCCGTAGCCGCCGCGCGCCGCTCCGCCGTGGCCTTCTTGCGCAGTTCGGCCTGGGTGCGCTGCGCGGCCCGCTGCTCCGCGCTTTGCCACAGCCGGGCCGGCTCTCCGAAGTGCAATCCTAAGAACCACCACAGTGCCTCAATAAGCGCCGCCCCGATCAGCCCCACCAGGGTGCCCAGGGCCATAGCCCCGGAATTGGAGGAATCCAGCATGAAGATGCGCTGCGTGAACGGCCAGAGGAAAATCACCCCGTAGCCCACCAGCGGCAGCAAAATCAGCAGAATCTTCCACCAAACATAGGGCCGGGCCACCACCACGAGCACCCACGAGGAGGCAATAATCATCGTCAGAAGCGTCGCGGTGGAAACCTGAGTCGCATACGCCGAGCTAGCTGCGCCGTCGTACAACATCACGTAGGTAATAAAGGTCGCGACCCCCACAACCAGGCCCGCCGGGAAACCGAAACGCATGACGCGCTGCACGAAACCGGGGCGGGCGGCGTCGTTATTCGGCGGTAGGGAGAGGAGGAACGCCGGGATGCCGATGGTGAACCAGCCGGTGATCGTCACGTGAATCGGCACGAAGGGGTAGGGCAGCGCGAACAGCAGCACCGCGATGGCGAGCACCGCCGAATACACCGTTTTGGTGAGGAAAAGCCGGGCCACGCGTTCGATATTCCCCACCACGCGCCGGCCTTCGCCTACCACGTGCGGCAGCGACGCGAATTTATCGTCGAGCAGCACAATCTTCGCGACCGAGCGGGTGGCGGAGGTGCCCGAACCCATGCCGATGCCCAGGTCGGCGTCCTTGAGGGCGAGCACGTCATTGACGCCGTCGCCCGTCATCGCGACGGTGTGTCCCGCCCCGCGCAGTGCCGCCACCATGGCGCGCTTCTGATCCGGGGTCACCCGCCCGAACACCGCATTGTCGTTAATCGTTTCCGCGAAGCTCGCTTCCGGGATGGTGCGGGCATCCACGGGGGTGCCGACGTCGACGCCGAGCTGCGTGGTCACCGCCCCGACCGCCGCGGCATTATCACCGGAGATCACCTTGACCGCCACGCCCTGGGAATCGAAGTAGCGCAGGGTATCGGAGGCATCCGGGCGGATTTTTTGGTCGAGGAGAATAAAGGCGAGCGGCTCGATGTTACCGGGCGCGGTCGCGGCCGTGACGGGCGTATCACTGCGGGCCAGGAGCAATACGCGCTGGCCGGTGGCAGCGATGGCGGCGCCCGCCTGGCCGGCCGGACTCGCCAGGTCAAGGAGCACATCCGGGGCACCCATAATCCAATGCTGGCCATTGGTGAAACTCACCCCGGACCACTTCTTTGCCGAGGTGAAAGGCTGGCGCTCGGCCACATCCCACGGCTGGGCCGGTGCGCCGAGGGCTTCCTTAATGGCCTCCATCGAGGAGTTCGGGGCCGGATCGGCCGCCCCCAGCTGGGCCAAGGCTTCCCGTGCGGTGGCCTGAGCGCGCGCGGCGGGAGTGGCGGCGTCGTGCTGCACCGCGGTGGCGCCGGAACCGGAGCCGCTGTGCGAAGCCGTGCTGCCGGAACTGAACCCGCTGTGCGAATCCGCGCCGGGCACCAACTCGAGCCCCGCGAAACGCAAGGTATTTTCGGTGAGGGTGCCGGTTTTGTCCACGGCCACGGTATCCACGCGCGCGAGGCCTTCGATGGCGGGCAGCTCGTTGACCAGCACGTTCAGGCGGCCGAGCCGGATCACCCCCAGCGCGAAAGCGGTCGAGGTGATGAGCACCAGTCCTTCGGGGATCATCGGCACCAGCGCGCCGGTTACGGAAAGCACGATATCGCGCCACTGCGCGCCGAGGGCCGCCCAATCCAGACCTACCACGCGGATCTGCCCCCAGATGGTCAGCAGCCCGACCGGCACCAGCACCCAGGTGATGGCTTTGAGGATGCGGTCGATCCCGTTTTGCAGCTGGGAATCGACGAGCGAGAATTTCGAGGCGGCGGAGGTGAGCTTGGCGGCGTAGGCGTCGGCGCCCACGCGGGTGGCGCGGTAGCTACCCGAGCCGGAGGACACGAAGGAACCGGACATCATCGCGGCGCCGGGTTCCTTGTGGATGGAATCAGATTCGCCGGTGAGGAGGGATTCATCGACCTCGAGGTAGTCAGCTTCGGTGACGACGCCGTCCACCACGATCTGCTCGCCGGCGGCGACCACGATAATATCGCCCAGCACCACCTCCTCGCGGGCGATCTCGCGCACCTCGCCGTCGCGGCGCACCCGCGGATGCGCCTCACCGATAACGGCCAGGGAATCGAGGGTGTGCTTGGCGCGCAGCTCCTGAATAATCCCGATAATCGAGTTCGCGATAATGAGCAGGCCGAAGGCGCTATTGATCCACGATCCAGTGAGGATCACGGCAATGAACAGCACACCGAGCATGAAATTAATGCGGGTGAAAACGTTATCGCGCACAATTTGCGCGGCCGAGCGCCCCGAGCGGTCGGGGAGGGTATTCGCTTTGCCGTCCGCGGCGAGCTGGGCGGCCTGTGCGGCGCTCAGCCCGCGGGCCGGGTCGCTGGCGGGTACGTGCTCGTTGCCGGTGGTGGGGTCGGTGGCGGAGTCGGTCAGGGCGAGGGACTCGGGTTCCCGCTGCGCGCCCGGGGCGGGCGCGTGACCGGGAGCGAGCGAGTCAAGGTCCCGCTGCGCGGGTGCGGCGTCGTTCATAAAAACTGATTCTAGGCAAGGAAGCTGGACGGCGGGTGAAGATTTCTTGGGCACGGGGCGCAACGGGGCGCAACGGGGCGCAACGGGGCGTGCGGCGCGGGCACGGGCGCGGAACGGCGCGGGCACGGGCACGGGGCGCGGAACGGTGCGGGTGCGCCAGGCTGCGGCGCCCGTCACACTTACGCGCCGTGTGGCGGTAGCATGAGGTATGGCACGAAAAAATCTTTTCCGCAGCGTCGCGGGAATCTGCGCGGTTGCGGCCCTTGCTTCTTGTACTAGTACGACGACGCCGCCACCGGCGCCCAGCACCCCGGCAGTGCCGGTCGGTTCGGCAAGCTCGACTCCGGCGCCTAGCACGGCAAGTTCACCAGGCGCCGCGCAATCGGTTGCGCCACCCACTGCACCCGGTGCGGCTGGCGGGCAAGGCACGGAATCTGCAGCGGAGGACTCGGTCGCGGCGGAGGCTCTGCGGGCGGTAGATAACCTCACCGAGTTCGAGGTTCGGGTGCTGCGCACCAATAACCGTTTGGGGTTGGATGATTGGGCGTCGCGATTCAGCGTAAATGAGCTGGCGCAGCGGTATGACGGGGATAAGGTGCTGGAGTACACCATTAACGGGCAGCCTCCCAATAAGGCGAGCCTGGCACCGCTCTCGAAGGACGATATGCGCTTGCTGATTCGCAGTGCCGATTACGGTCCGGAAAATGAACGCGGGGTCGTTTCGGGGAGTTTGCGTGCGGGAACGCAGCTCCCTTCGCTGGGCACCCAACTGCTGGATACCTGCGCGCAAGATGGGACGTGGTTCATTACCGCGGGAAGCGTGGGTTACAACCGGCGCACCGGGGTGATCGAGTACGTGGATTACATGGTGGAAACCCCCGATTTCAATTCGCAAGGCACGCTTCGGGATGCCAGCGCCGGGGAAGAAAAGTCGCAGTGCCGTTCGGTGTGGGACTTCCGCTCTGTCAACGGCACGGTGCTGGACAAGCCGCCGGCGAGCTAGAGGGCGGCGTCGTTGAAAATACCGCAGCCGATGCGGCGGAGGAGCGGTATGTGTTTTCCCGACTGTACTGCATGTGTAACACAATCGCAGTACAGCTGTGACAACACATAGGGCCTCCGCTGGGGCCCGTGTGACTCCTGGGACGGCTGGGACGGATGGGGAGCCCAGCACTTTTACAGCTGAACGGCTTTTATACCTGCGTGAACGGCTCGCAGAGGGTATACGTCGTGGTTTTTACGCCCTGCCCTCCCGATTGTCACAGGTCACACTGCGAATCGCACTCTGAGACGTTTAATAGTGTTCCCTCGATTTTCAATGTCTGAGGGCTATTTTGGCTGCTAATTTTAATTCAGACTGTCAAAACTGTCCTGAGCCTATTAAAATCCGTACGCAGACTGTGAAAAATCGTATCAGACTATCAATTAAGACTGCGAAATTATGAGTCTAACTATAAGTCTGGCGTCCGCACTTTCAGTCTGCGCGCATTCCCTTAGCTAGCAAGTGGCGAGTCGTTCGCGCACCATTCGATAAGTATTGACCCACTACCCGAGCCGTCGCTACATTTACTTATGTAACCGGGGCTACATCCACACTCAAAGGAGGCCGTCGTTCCGATGACGCTGTGATCTCCACTCAGCCCAGCTGAGACGCCCGCACCACCCGCCGCGTCCAAGGAGATCACTATGCCTGCCCTCATTCTTGACGATATTTCATTTTCATATACTGCGCGTCCGCTCCTCGACCGCATTACTCTGTGCCTGACAGCCACCGACCGCGCCGTCCTCATCGGCCCAAACGGCTGCGGCAAAACCACCCTGCTGCGTATCGCCGCAGGTCACCTCAGCCCCGAGCGCGGCACGGTCACCCGCACAAACGCCAGCGCCATCCCGTGGAACCCTGTGCCGAACGACGACGCCGCCGCGACCGTCGCGCACTTTCTTGAAAGCGCCTTCGCACCCGCGCGGGAACTACTCGCCCGCTTCGAAACGCTCAGCGCGCAGCTGGGGGAGGGGCGCCCGGTCGCGGCCGAATACGACCGGCTCCTCACCGAGGTCACACGCCTGGATCTGTGGTCACTTGAGGAAAAGGTCGACGACGCTCTTGCGGGTTTGGGCCTGGCTATGTTGACCGGGAGCGGGCGCTCGCGGAAGTTGGCCACGCTCTCACCGGGCCAACGCGCGCGGCTGAATCTGGCTGTCACCCTGGTTGCCCGCCCGCAGGTGCTTATTGTGGACGAACCAACCAATCATCTCGATGCGGAGGCGAGCTCATTTCTTGCCCACGTGCTGCGTTCCTGGCCCGGCCCGGTGTTGCTGGCCAGCCACGACCGCGCTTTTATTGAGGATGTCGCCACCCTCATCGTGGATATGGACGTGCATGTGTGGGCGCAGCTAGCTCGCGCTGAAGGTGGTGGTGAGATGCGCGGGGTGTGGGAGTGCCGCGGTACCTACACGGATTATCTTGCGGCCAAGCGTGATGCTGAGCAGCGCTACCGGGCGCTCTACCTGGCCCAACAAGAAGAAAAGGCGCAGATGCGTGCGCATCGCCAGGCTTCCGGTGGTATTGCCCGCGGTGGGGCGCGCCTGGCAAGTGCGGAGGGCAAGGCGAAAAAGTTCTTCGCGGACCGCGCCCAAAGCACGGCTACCCGCCGCACCCGCCACGACGACCGCAAACTCGAAGCCCTTACCGCACGGGAGGTTCGCAAACCCCGTAGTTACACCTTTACTTTTCCGAAGTATGCCGGCGCGACCTGGCCGCAATCACCCTCGGCCCACCCAACCGCCGGCCTCGCAGTGTCTGCACGCGCGGCGGCAGTGCCCGGCCGCCTCGTCCCGGTGACGTTCGACCTTGCCCACGGCGAGCATCTGCTCGTGACCGGCGCCAATGGCAGCGGCAAATCCACTCTCCTCACCTGGATAGCCACCGGCACCCCGCCGCCAGCCGCGGCTCCGCTCGACTCTCTGCACCTCAGCGCGCCTGCTACCGCTGCGCCGCCCGCGGCCACCGCGCAGCACGCCACAGTCCAGCCTTCCGGCACTCTCTCTTGCGCCGACCCGCTCGCTTTCGTCCCGCAACGCCTCCCGCGCTGCGGTGATCCCGGCTTCACTCCCGAGGTCTGGAATTTAGGTGTTGGTGAGCTCGGTACGGGCATCCTGCACCCGTCCATGTGGGCAACCCCGATACCTCAGCTTTCGGCAGGTAATCAGCGCCGCGCCCAGCTTGCCCTCGCTCTCGCGGCCCAGCCCGCCGTCCTCGTCATCGACGAACCCACGAATTACCTCGACCTGGCTGCCATGCATGCCCTCGAAGAATCCCTGGCTCGCTGGCCGGGCACGATCATCCTCGCCACCCACGACCGCTGGCTTATCACCTACTGGCCCGGCCCGCGGCTGTGCCTCACAACCTTAGACAGTAGTAGTATGTACGTACAATGTAAGTCTGTTGGACTCACTTGAGGAAGGTGTTCATGGCGGCTTCAACATCTACAAGGATCAATTTCCGCACGGATGCGCGTACCAAGCAAGAGGCAGAAAGGCTCTTTGATGAGCTAGGTATTGATATGTCTACCGCACTGAACATGTTTCTCAAGCAGGCTGTGCGTGAGCAAGCACTTCCGATCCGTCCTGCGTTGTCATATATCCCTAACGAAACGACTCGACGCGCAATTGCGCATGCAGAGGAGATCATGAAAGGGAATATCCCCGAAGATGGTGCGGTATTCGACGATACTGAAGAAGCCATTAAGTTTTTGGATAGCTTGGTATGAGGGTCATCTTTGATAGTCAGTTTCAGAATGATCTCACACGTGTAGTGCGGCAGCAGCCACACATTCTGGAGGAAGTACGTGAGCTGGTTGCGGCCGTTAGGGAAGCGGGTGAGATTCCACCGGGATATAACCCACATGCGCTTACTAAAGCGCGAGGAACATACACGGGTTATTTCGGGCTTCACCTCCAAGAAGGAAAGTTTGACGTCATCGTTATCTATCGGCATCACCGCTCGGAATCCGTTATTCGTTTTGTTCGTATTGGATCGCACAAAGATATTTTTCAAGGCAGAGCAATTTAGGTTTTTCAAGTGGGCGTTGCGGAGAGGGCTTATTAATCTCTCAAGGCGGGAGCGGGAGCTAACGGCACGCCATCATTAGCAACTATTTTGTCTATTAGACCAAGGACCGGCCCTGGGCTCCCGCCGAAGCGGGCAGCGGAACCGGTCATGTTGCCCTAAGCGTGACAAGAAATAACGCTGAGTGAAAGATCGCGGCATATTTCACCGTCACGCTAGCCGGCGGTGTGCTCATCTTTCTCGGAGTGGCGATTTCTCTTTGTTCTCTTTGAATCTTGCATAGGTTCCACCGCACTCCCGTCGCTGCGCCGCTCTCTAATTCGGCATCGGCTTATCAATCACCCGCCCGTTGGCCGCGGTAAAGTCCCACACGACGTTGCAGGACGGCACTTCCTCCCGTGTTGACCCATCGGGCTGACGCGCCGCAATGGTGGCGCCCGGCTTCTTCATGGTGAAGTCGAAAGACTCAATCACATCGGTGTTCCGGTTGTATGCGACCCAACCCCGCGTGATAATCCACCCGTCGCCGTCCGAGCACCCCTCGAGGAGGCGAGTATCGGCTGCCGGCACCGCGGTTCCCTCGCGCACGCTCCCGTTGGATTCGCCCCTCTCGCCCGCCGGCCCAAAAGTGGCGTGCTCAATCAGGAAGCGCATATCGCTTTTCAGAACTGGGCCGCCGTCAGCGTCGTCCGGCACCCGGGTATGCACGGTATAGTCACTCGTTTCCTCACCCGAGTAGGTCACCGTAATGCGCCGTTCGCCCGTATAATAGCTGGCTTTCGGGTTCCCTTTTTCGTTGTCCCAGTGGATAATTCCCATGTCCGCGGTGGTGAGTTTGTCGACGAACTCCAGCGCCTCGCGGGCAATTACCTCGCTGGAGGCTTCGCTGCCCATGCTCTGCCCCGCCGCCGAGACGCTCGGGCTTGCAGAGTTCGCCGCGCTGCCCGCCTCTTCCTTCAAGGCCGACGACGCCGCGTCGGTCTCGCTCCGCGATCCCGCCGCGGGGCCCTGGCCACTCGCCGTGCACGCTCCGAGCAAGCACACCACACATATCCCCGCCACGCTGCGGGCCACATTCTTCCATGCCATGCTTCATCCTACCGCTGCGATGGGCCACCCAGATTCCAAATACTTAGCATAACTGTGTCCAATGCTGATAATCTAAATTGAGCCGTTCAGCAAAGGGGAGTGACTGACGTGAATGTAATGCCGAGTTTCTACGCGGGACGCTTTGATTCCTCGTTCGCAGGCGGCGTGAGGTGGTTTGATCAAAAAGTCACGTTTGGCAATATAGCCGAGGTGGCGAACGCGGTTTTGTCAACGGTAACTTTGGGAAAATTAGACGATTTTACCCGAAAAGATATTCAAAATTCGGCCTCATTCAATAATGCAATTCAGCGCGATTATGGAAAACCTTCTCTCACGGATGAGAGCGCCGCTAATGAATATGATAAATTTATAAGTCAAAATCTAAACGTGTTGGCATATTCAGGAATTTTATCTTCTGCGACGAAAAACGGTAAAAAGCGTATTTATAAAATTAGGGACCGTGAGATGCTTGAGCGAATTGCCGGGAATGAAAAGGAATCTCGTGAGTTTCTAATTGAGTACATCGAGTGGGTTCTTAAACAATTCGGCTGGTGGTCTCACGTTAAGCGGTATATCGAGAGCGAACATTCTCAAACTGATATGGATCATCTTAAGGACGCCTTTACGAATCTTGCTATTGACACGATGAAGCTAGGTTCGAGGGGGTCGGCACGGCCCGAGGTGGAGGCTGGGAGGATTTTCAATAAGGTAATCAACCTAGTTGCGTATGCCAACCTAGTTCCAGGAATCGAACGTGGTCGGGTTATGAAGACACCTCCGAGCACATTTGAACTAAGTTATAATCGCCCGAATTGGCGCGACATTGCTTCTAAAAAACCTAAACGTATGACTAGAAAAGCATACGAAGAACAACTTGAGCAAGCTGCGGCTTCGAGTATTGTTGAGAGTGTTATGACATCAGCCATGCGGAAAGTGAAAAATTATCAGCAGGGAGTATCGGAAGTTCCAGACTCGACAGGGGTTAAAGCAACCCATATACACCATATGTTCCCGAAGCATGCATTCCCCGACCTTGCCGATATGTTAGAGAATTTAATTGCGCTAACTCCGGGGCAGCACCTTGGCATTGCGCATCCTGACGGCAATACGCAGAAAATCGATCTTGTTTTCCAGAGAACTTGCCTCAACCAGAAGTTGGAATCAATCAAAAAAAGTATTGACGCGGACGAAGATATATACTCATATGAAAACTTCGCTACGGTCCTCCAAATTGGCTGGGGAATTGATAGAGTTGAACCAACTTATTCTTCCTTGCGCCAGGCAATCGTTGAGCATTTAGCGTAAATTTACGAGAATTAGTTGGTTGTATCTTCCACTTTTGGAACGGCCCACCAATACGCCAGGCAGCTGTCGATATTGATCGATCTCGTCGAGTAGTTGCATGCAATTCGATAAAAAGATTCGAATTGTTTCGTACCTGCGAAGGCGACGAACGCAGAGCTTTCCTTGCTTGTTAAATCTCCGTATAGTACGGCGCAACTTCCTTCAGGAACGGAATGCCGAATTTTCTCAATTTTAACAGCACGTGGTTTGTAGGATAAATTAGGGGCAAGGAATTTTGAGGATCCGGGTAGGGATGTAACACTAGCTATAACTGATTCTGCAATTTCGGTCGGAACCAAGTAATCGCGTGCATCTGTGACAATTGTCCCGTTTGACTTGAGATTTCGACCGCGGATAACGCGCACTCCTTCCGGTGAGGCCATTTTGCGGCTCACTTTTCGATCCCGCCACACTTTCAGTTTTCCTACATTGACACGGGAAAGTTGTGCGTCGAATTCTTCAGTGCGGTATATTACCCAAGTCGGAAAAGTGTCGTCGAAGATATAATTAGAATCCACGAAATGAACTTGCTTTAGGGGCCATGACTTAACTTCGGTTACATCATTAGTGGGGGAATTGCTTCGATTGTCGTTGACTATGATTCCAATGGTCTCTACTTTTACATCAGGGAATGTATGCTCTCCAAAATCTAGAAGGTTGTTGATGGTTGCAACGCGCATGATCGATGATCGTACGTCGCTATAATATGCAGCATGGAGAAGCGCCTTTGGCATTACGAACGCGACCAAAGACGCTTCGCTCATCCCTTTTTTAAGGAAGCGAACCGATAGTTCGCTATCTTTATTCCAGTTATTATTCGTATCTTTTGGACGTCGTCCAAAAGGAGGGTTGCCAAGTATGAGATGGTAACGCTCTTTCGTGGAGTATGAAAGGTAATTCACATGTTTTACATCTATCTTTTGGAGGTTTGAGTGACCGGTTAATGTGTCTCGGAGGTAATCGGCCATTTCTTTCTCGATCTCGATAGCCGTGACCGATATTTTATTAAACGCGGCAAAAGAATTTAATACCGCTATAAATACACCGCTCCCAGCTGAAGGTTCCAGAACGTGAAATGTGTCTTTGGGATTAAGATTTACTTGTTCTAGTGCACGTTTCGTGATTGCGAAAGCCACTAGGGGCTCGGTGTAATACGCCGCATAAGTTTTTTTGCGAGATAATGGAACATTGTAATACGCTCTTTTCTGACTTTCTGTAGTCCAGTCTGAAGAATTTGAGCGGCATGGTCTCGCCGCGGAGAATCGCAAGTGTTGAGTTAAGTGAATGCGCACATGTTGGGCGACTGACTGTGTAACCGGTACGGGGACGGCTTCGCCAAGGCATTGCCTGATGTTTACCGCATGTGTTCGTAAACGAGAATTGTCACGGAGTTTCGAATCTTTTTCTTGATCTTCATACCAAATAAAGTCGTCTCGTACACCCATCATGCGCATGAGTTCCCTAATGCTAAATACGCGATCATCTACCGGGTGGATGGTGTTTTGGCTGGCGAGAATATCGTTTCGCGTGTGGACGCACGGAGGAACCGAGCTCCACGGTACCCGCCTGTATTTATCTCCATTTTTTCTTACATTTGGAACGATTTTGCCGTCGACCAAACGGTGAGGCCGTTTCATCGGGTCGATGTTATCAAACGCAGATTCCCCTTCTTTGAGGTCGCGGATCCAGTTTCGCATACGCTTTTCGTAAGGGCGAAAAGAGTGCAGGATGTCGGAGCTTGAGCATTCTCCCATTACGTTTAAGGGCTGTAGGTCCCCGATTAAGTCACGCAGAGGTATTGCTGTTTTCTTATCTGGAAATAGGTCCAAAGGAGTAACCCAGGTTACATCGTTTCTTACGCCGATTGTGAGTGAGCGTTTCCTGCTGGAGGGTGAGCCGAAATCACTCAACTGTAGCACTCGTGAGTAGTATTCGTAGTTCGCCCCGAGCTCTTTATTTATCTCTTCCCCAATGGGCCGATTGTGGCCGTCTAAGCCGGTGCATGTGGTTTTCATGAAAGCTGGAACGTTTTCAAATAGAAAAACGAGCGGACGGACCCGTCTGATCATTTCTATGGAACGTACAACGAGCGAATTGCGCCTGAGTTCATCGCCCTTTTTGTGATTAGCCACCGACATGCCCTGGCAGGGGGGGGTGGCCATGATTACGGTGATTGGCTGCCGGTGTTCCTTTTCGTAGTCTTCTGCTAGTTTTAGGACTGAGTTAAAAGGGCCTGGGAGAAGTAAATCACCGCAGATGAGACGATGCGGTTCTGCAATATCGTTTATGCGTTGAACTTCAATTCGTCGGGAGATGAGTTCGGCTGATGCAACACAGAAAAAACCCTCGTCGTGGAATCCTAAGTCGCCGATACCGCCAGAACTGAAAAGGCTTATGTACGAGTTTGAGGGTTCTACCGAGTTCATAGGAGTCATTCTATAGGAGATGAAGGAAAAAATGAAAGAACTCATGCAGAATGTCCTTCATAGATGTTCGCGCACGTCAGTCAAATTTACCGCAGTTTCATTCGCTGCTCCGACTGCGGAGACTTACGCAGATTGATGCTTCTATGTGTTGTCAGGAGGTAAGTGTGGTTTTCTCGGCCCACATATGCTTGATCAAGGGACGAGACGCCAGCTGTCAAGCGCAAGTTAAATCTGCATGCTTAGCGCAATACGAATCGCACTCCTAACGCAAGGAAAAATGCACACCCGGCACAACCAAAACTGCACACCCTCACCGAACAGGCAATCTCGCTCGGCACCCAAGCGTCTCTACCGTGACCACCACTCAAAGCGCGCCACAGATCTGCCGGCGCTGTCCTGTACCTAGCGGGCCAATACAGGGCCGTGCAGGCGTAAATCACGGGGCTGGGAACCTCCAATTCTTCTCGGTTGGACTACGCTCAATCTCCTCTAACAGCGGCTCGGGTGTGTCCAGGCGTGGTGTTGGTCAAAGGCTCGGTTGATGATCTCGATGCAGATGGGGCATTCCAGGATAGAGAACATGGTGCCGTAGCGGTCTCTAACGGTGTTGGGTATGTGAAACATTGATATTGTAAGAGATATAGAGAGCACGCAGTTGGTACAAGACCGACTTGAACCGTTCAACTATATTTGTGGCGACACGAGAGGGGCTCGCATGACGGCCTATGAGGACGTGGTGGATTGGGCATCGGAGATACCGTGGTGGCAACAGAGGATTTTAGCTCGGATTGATGCCGGAGAGGTGCTTGATGAGCGTGATTATGAGGAAATTGCGCGGGAGTTGGTTGATGAAGAGTTTGATCCGTCGCAGAGTGATGAAGAGTTTGATCCGTCACAGAGTAACGGGTGGTTACCGGAGTACGCAGGTCGAAAAGAGATAATCGATGAGTCGGTCCGCTTAGTCGCAGTGCGATATCTCAAAAACGTTAACCGTCTCGCCCCTAACCAAGAGCTCACATTTGAGCCGGACGGTCTTACGGTCATATTTGGAAATAATGGTAGTGGGAAGTCTGGTTATGCTCGAGTGATTCGGTCAATGGTTCGAGCACGATACCGCACTGAGATTTTGCCGAATGTGTTTGACGAGGACTCGGGGCCGCAGTCAGGCCAGGTGGTATTCATGGTCGGCACGGCCGAGCGTGAGGCACAGCTCGGCCAACAACCTGACCGTGACCTTGCCCGTGTAGCTTTTTACGATGCGCGCTGTGGAGATACCTATTTGACTTCTGAAGCTAAAATTTCGTACCGCCCTAGGGCGGTGCAACTATTGGAAGAACTCGCATCTGTTTGTTCGGGTGTACGCCGGGTTATTGACAAATGGAGGCGAGAAGTAAGGAGCCCGGGCTTGCTGCCTCAAGTGAATGCACAAAGCGCTGGAGCAAAGTTCCTCAATGAGCTTTCGGCCGATACGGGTATTGATGAAATCAAAACAGTGACTTTGTGCCCGGCTGATATTACCGAGCAGCTTGAGAAACAAGCGGACAACGTTGTCCAGATACGTGCGAGTAATCCCGGCTCGGAGAAACGTCGCCTAAGTGAAGAGGCTGATGCTTTCAAAATACTCTCTGATCATTTGGACATGCTCAATCAGCAAGTTGGTGAAAAAGCTCAAACGGAGCTAGAGAAGCTAGTAGAGCAACTTACGACTGCGCAGAAAGCTTCCGATCTTGCGTCTTGTGGAACTTTCGCCGATGAACCATTGCCTGAAGTTGGCTCTGATGTATGGAAAGCACTATGGCGAGCTGCGGAATCTTACTCGAAGCTCGTCTATCCTGATCATGAATTCCCGCATACTGGCGAGGGGGCAGTTTGTGTTTTATGTCAGCAGCCACTTGGTGTTGACGCTACTGATCGGTTCGAAAGATTCCAAAGGTTTGTTATTGATGCGGCGGCACTAAAACTGGACGAGTCGCAGCGGCAAATTAATAGCTTTTACGAGTGTCTTGAGGAAGTGAATTTCGAACCTCCTGACGTGTCCAGGGCTATTGTGACGCTGAAGCAGGATAAAGAGTTTGATCAGGGGTCATTCAGTATGATTTTGGAGGCATTAAAAGAACGAAAATCTGCGTTGTTTAAAGGGGAAAAATCAGAATCCGTCGATGTTATGACCACGGTTACCTCTTTGCGTGAAAAGGCTGAGCTGCGTCGTCAACGAGCTGACAACCTTGATGTTGAGGGTTTTAAAAAACTACTGGGCGAGGCGGAGGCCGAGGAACAACGTTTGCGTGATCAGATAGCGATGCGTGATGGGCGTGATCTCATTGAGCAGGAAGTTGCGAGGCTGAGGAGAGCTGCTGCCCTCGAGAAGAAGTATCCGGAGACTAGCACTCGGTCGATCACCGATAAGGTAGCTCAATTAACTCGCGCGTATGTGACTAAAGAAGTAAGTGAGTGCTTCGTTAGGGAGGCTGCTAGGTTCGGCATTGAACAAGTGGCTTTCACGACCAGGGGGCATGAAGGCGTTCTGCTCCATAAACCGGTTTTTGTGAACGCTCGCAAAGATTCGAAGCTAGAGAACGTTCTCTCCGAAGGGGAACAGACGGCGCTGGGTTTCGCGGGTTTCCTCACTGAGGCACACTTTGACATAAGTAAATCGGCATTAGTCTTCGACGATCCCGTTTCTTCTCTCGATCACATGAATCGTGAGTTGGTTGCCGAGGCAATTGTTGAGTTGGCTAGAGACCGACAAGTGATTGTGTTTACTCATGACATCGCATTCACCGCGTGTCTTTATAAAGCTGCTGGTGAATTAAAGGTTCCGTTTGGTACGCGAGGTGTCGAACGGCGACGGAAAATGGGGCCGGGGTATACGACGGACCACCATCCTTGGTCTGCAAAAAACGCGGGTCAACGCATAAATACGTTGCGACAGGAGATCGCTCGCTTACGTGAAATTGAGGAGGGTATGCAACAAAGCGAGTATTTGCGTGAAGTCGAGAGCATCGCCGGGCATATGTCTCAGACGTGGGAGCGAATTATTAGCCAAGTCATAGCTGAGCCTTTGGTGGACTACAGGTCTTTAGAAGTTCGGGTTAGAAATCTGAGACTTGTCGGCAGAATAACGGAGGCGGATGTGGAAAATTATGATAATTCCTATAGTCGCATCTCTAAATGGGCGTCGCGCCACGACCCGCATCCAGAATTAAACTATGTTGCACCAACTGTTGACGAGTTGAGTGCCGAGATTGACGTGATGGCAGATTGGTTGAAGAGGTTGAAGAAGTATCAGTCCTAGGCTGTTGCTCGTCTAGGAGGAAAACTTTGTGTAATAGTTAGGTACTCTTACTAGTCGGATGCCGCTGAGCTAAGTAGGTGCTGAAGAAGACCGCGAAGGCGAGGAGCCAGAGCCAGGCTAGGGCGGAGTACCAGTTGAGGCCGCCGAAGAGCCTGATACGGGGCAACTCGGTCGCGATGATGAACGAGAGGCCGAAGAACGCACCGTAGACGGCATCCAAGGCATAACCCCACGGGCTCCGCACGCCACGCGCCCGGCGCAGCGCTGCCGCAGCCTTGGTGAGGAGCACGCTCACCGCAAAGTAAACGAGGGTGGAAGTCCAGAACATCCACATCTCCACCTCTGGATTGCCAGTGGCCCAGAACAGCAGCATCGCCGCGGCCAGCCCGGAGACGATCACGATGAGTAGCGTGGCGCCCTTGCGATAGCGGTACGCCCTCTCGGCGGATTTCGCACGGTTCTTGGATGCGTGTGCGAAGCCTGCGGTTGCTTGCGTGGAATCTGCGGGTACCTGCCCAGATTCTTGTGTGACATCCTCGTTCATAGGATAATTATGACCGATATTCAACGGCGAGGGGAACGTTCTATGGCAGACGCACCACAGCACAGGCAGCTGGATAGAAGAGTTCTCGCCGGCAAGATCACTAGCTGGGCGATCATCCTCGTGGTGGGCCTCGGGCTTGCGCTTGTGGTGGTTAGCGTTGCTGGCCGGCATTCCTTCCCGCTATGGAGCTTCGTCGTCGTACTTATTCTTTTTAGCATCGCCAGTTATTGGATGACGCGCGCGGTGGGGCAAACGCCGCGGCGCCTCGGGTACTTCCTCGACGCCGGCTACGGAATCATCGCCGGGCTGTCCTTCCTGGTGTTTCAATACGCGTACGAGTCGATTCGGTGGCCGTCGTTCCTGCTGGTGGTGTGGATGCTGGTGACCTCCATGGGGTGCACCGCGTATATCGACAAACGGCATCCGGCCGCGCAACCCGCCCCGGAGGCTTAGCGCTCGCCTAGCGCGCTTTGCGGGCCGCGGCGAGCTCGGTAATACGCGCCTGCAGATGTGCGAGGCGTTCCAGGCTAGCGGCGGGAACAGTCCCCAAATATTCGTGGGCCCACTGATAAAACTGATCGGCCCCGCGCAGGAGGCCGTGCAGGAAAGAGAACGGCTCGGCCGGGTAGCGTTGGCCGCGCAGCTCGAAGATGAGCAGCTGCCCGCTGCGGGAGAGGGAAAAATCCGCGGTTTCCTCGCTGAAATCACCGCGCCCCGCGCCGGTATCGAGACAGCTCTCCACCGCATCCAGCATGCTCTGCCAGAACAGCGCGATATGCGTCCAGGCTTCGCGCGGCATGAGCTGTTGGCCGTTGAGCACCACGGAAATCCAGCCTTCCCCGGCGAACTTGCACGCTTCGTGCTGGCGGCGCCAACATTGGGCGGCTGCGCGCGGTTCGCGCGCGAGGGAGACCACGTAGGAATCCGGCTGGTCGGCTAATTCGCGCGGATCCACGATGGTGGTTTCGCGCAGCACGAAAGTTTCGACGTTGAGATGGCTTGGGACTGGCCACTTTGTTTCGGTCACGCGCCCTCGCTGAACCTCGATATGTGAAGACCGGCCCTGACCCACTCCGCGAGACGGGTGGGCGGGCCGGTACTGGTGAATGAACTCTAGCAATACCGCGGCAAAGGCTCAATGCTGCGGCCAAAGTTCATGAGCGCAAAAGCGCAAGAGCTCTGGATGCTACTTCACCCGCAGCGCGTAATAGACCGGCTCCGAATCAGGGGTGGCGAAGTCGATACCGATGAATCCATAGCCGGGCACGGCGTCGATGAGGGTGGCTCGAACCGACCAGACTGGCTCCTCGCCCTGGTTCCAGTCGAAAGCGAAAGTAACATCGCGCGAGTCCGCCCGGTAGCCGGACACCACGATGCCGTTGCCCAGCGGAAGGAAATTTAAACTGGTGCTCGCCACTGGCAGCTCACGCGCCTGCCCGCCAGCCACAAGCGCCGTGGTAGTCCCGGACGTCGCGGATAGATACCCCAGACCACCCGGGGTGCAGGACGACATCCCCACGTGATAGTTCCCGGAGGTCATCGCCGCGCTCTGGCCCAGCAACGTTTCCAGAACCTCACGTAGCTGCGCGGTGCTCGCCTGCGGAGCCGCGCAATGAGCTGCCCGCACCCGCACGTTCGAGGGCAAGGCAGACCCGGAATTCATCTTCCCATCCAGGGTGAATGCCGCATCATCTTCCGGGAAGAACCAGCCGTCCGTCGCTGTGATAACAGGGGTGAAACTGAGCTGGGTATCCGTCGCAACTCCGGAACCGCGCGTACGGCCCGCGGCGTCGAAAACCATCCACTCAATATTTTTGTCGTTGCGCGCAAGATAGAGAACTTCCCCGTTCGGGGTGACATGGAATTCTCCGTAACTCGCCGGAAGGGTTACCTCCGTGAGTACCGCGCCATCCGTGGGCGACAACCACGAAAAACGCTGCTCCCCGACAGCAGCATCGGAAAGCAGCACCCCCGGCGCGAAGCCCTGCGCCTCCGCACCGCTTTCCCAGATCACGCTACCATCCGCCGCCGCGCGCAGGGTGGCGGGCACCTCTGAAATATACGAGCTGGCGTAGGGGCTCGTCCACGTATTCGGCGCGCACCACATATTCGCGGTATCCCCCGCCGGTGAACACATGACCGCTCCGGGCAGGGTGTAGCGCAGCTGCCCTGTTTCCGTGTCATAAAAACCGGTGGAATCCTCCTCCGCATCGTAGGTCCCGAAGACGTGCCCCGCCGGAATAACGAAAGTTGAACTAGCGGTTGTAGGAATAACACCTTCCGTACGCACCGCCTGCGCCTCAGCAAGATTCTGCGGGACGGGGGCGTAAGTGGCCAGCGGCTGCGCGCCAGCCTCGGGAGCCGCGGCGCCCCCGGCCGCGCCAGGTTCCGCGCCACCGGAATCTTCAGCGTTCTGCGCGCTGCCCACCTCGGCCGGCGGATCGCTCACCTCATCTTCCATATCGGCAAGGAAAAACCCGGCCGGGAAACACACGAAAACAATGAAAATCCACCAGAAGAGGCCGCGGTCTTTCTTTTTCTTCGGCTCCTCGGGTGGTGGCGCGGTATTGACCCGCGTTGCGCCGTAGCTCGCGGTCGCGCCGGCGGGCTGCTGCGCACTCGCGCTCGCGGGATAGGGGAGTGGCGGGACGGTGGGCAGCAATTGCGCCGAGCTTGCGTGGGCCCGGCCGGCTTCCCGTTGGACGCGCGCTCGCTCCTCCGCGTGCGCGCGTTCCTGGGCTTGCCGGCGTTGGTCGCGTTTGATGCGCTTCTCATAATCTGCGCGCGCTGCCCGCTCATCACGCGGATGCGGCTTCGCACGCGAACCGGAATGCGCCCGCGCCACTACCGGCCGTCCTTCACCCTCCGGCTCCCCGAAGGCCGACCCGGCACTGGCGCGCGGCGGGCTTTCCGAAAATGCTGAGCGGTGCGTGCGGGTCTGCCATTCGGCCAGGTCCTGGGCGCGTTTACGTTGGCGGCGGCGTTTGAACCAGCCGCGTGCGCCGTCGTCGTCACTAAAAGCTGAACCACGCATGGACTCACGCTCCTAAGAGATCCGCGGCGCCCGCGAGCACCGTCCCCACGTCCCCCTCCACGCGCAGATCGGCGTAACGATCCGCGGTGGTGGGGCCAATATTGACAATCGCGCACGCCGCACCGTGCTGGAGCGCCTCGCCGAGCACCCACGAACCGGTCAGCACCGCGAGCGAGGTACCGACCACCAGAGCAAGATCCGCCTCCCGCGCCCACGCAAAAGACTGCTCCATCGCCGCCCGCGGTAGCGCCTCACCGAAAAATACCACCGCGGGTTTGAGCAAGCCTCCACAACGCGGGCACGGTGCCACCCGGAACGTGGAGGCCTCCGCCCCGGTGCGGTCCGCGGAAGCTAAAATCGCCACGTGCGCGGGATCGGGATCCTCCGGCCAGCCCGGGTTGAGCCGGTCCAGCTGCGCCGCAATCTCCGCGCGCGGGAACTCCGCCCCGCACTCCACGCACACGACCCGCAAAAAATTCCCGTGTAGTTCCGCGAGCCTAGTAGAACCGGCCTTCTGGTGGAGATTATCCACATTTTGAGTAGCGACGCCGTTAATGAGGCCCGCTTTTTCGAAACGCGCCAGTGCCGTGTGGGCATTATTGGCGACGACGCCGTCCAGCGCGCGCCACGTTTCCTGATTACGTTGCCACACCCAGCGCTGCCATACCGGATCCGAAACGAAAGCATCGTAATCAATGGAGGGGACATCGGAGGAACCGGTGCCGCGGTAATCGGGAATGCCCGAAGCGGTGGAGACGCCCGCACCCGCGATGACTACGGTGGTGCGCCCCTCCATGAGCTCGGCTAGTTCGCGAGCGGCCTCGGCGGTGTCGCTGGTGATCATGGTGACTCCCTCGTGCTGGCTTCCTCGCTCATCGTAACCCGAATGCCCGGCGGGGTGAATCTTTCGCCTCAGGGCAAAGGTCCGGCCACGGCGGGGCCAAACGTGGGATAATAAAACCTGTTTGAGGAACCCTCAAAGAGTGCCGGTCGCGGCACTCGCACGGAGCCTTCGCCACATCGCGGTGGTTCGCGTGCTCACACAGAAAACCTCTCGGACAGATGGTTCGAGGAACGCCGAATAAAGGAGATCTCAGTGGCTGTTGCAACCCGCGAACAGTACGACGAAATGCTCAACCGCGCCAAGGCGAATAAGTTCGCCTACCCGGCCATCAATGTCACCTCGTCCCAGACGGCCACCGCTGCCCTGCGCGGTTTCGCGGAAGCCGAATCGGACGGCATCATCCAGGTGTCCGTGGGCGGCGCCGAATACCTCTCCGGCTCCACCGTTAAGGATCGCGTGGCCGGTTCCATCGCCCTGGTGGAATACGTGCGCGCCGTCGCCAAGAACTACGATGTGACCATCGCCCTGCACACGGATCACTGCGCCAAGCAGAACATCGATTCCTGGATCCGCCCGCTCATGGAGCTCGAAGCTGAGCAGCACAAGGCAGGCAAGCAGACCTACTTCAACTCCCATATGTGGGACGGCTCGGCCGTGCCGCTGGATGAGAACCTGGAAATCGCCAAGGAACTGCTGGCGCTCTCCCAGAAGGCCAATACCATTCTCGAAATTGAGATCGGTGTTGTGGGCGGCGAAGAAGACGGCGTCGTCGGCGAAATCAACGAAAAGCTCTACACCACCGCTGAGGACGGCCTCAAGACCGTTGAAGCGCTGGGCCTGGGCGAAAACGGCCGCTACATCACCGCGCTGACCTTCGGTAACGTGCACGGCGTGTACAAGCCCGGCCACGTCAAGCTGCGCCCCGAAATCCTCGGTGAGATCCAGAAGGAAGTCGGCGCCAAGGTTGGCAAGGAATCGCCCTTCGACCTGGTTATGCACGGTGGCTCTGGCTCCACCGCCGAAGAAATCCGCACCGCGGTGGAAAACGGCGTCATCAAGATGAACGTGGACACTGACACCCAGTACGCTTACACCCGCCCGGTGGCCGACTGGATGCTGACCAACTACTCCGGCGTCCTCAAGATCGACGGCGAAGTGGGTAACAAGAAGCAGTACGACCCGCGCTCGTGGGGTAAGGCCGCCGAAGCCGGCATGGCCGCTCGCGTTGTCGAAGCGTGCGAGCGCCTCGGCTCCACCGGCACTCGCATGAAGTAAGGGTGGTGCCCGCGAAGCGGTGCCCGTGAAGCGGGCGCGCTGGGGCACTCGACGCGAGCGCGTCATTGCCTCCGCGCATGAGCCGTAACAACGGTAACAAGGGCCGGTAGCTCAATTTGGGCTACCGGCCCTTTGTGCTGCTCGGGGGCACGAGGGTTACACGGAGTATGCACCGAACGAGTCTTGAGCGAGTAACGATCTTGCGTTGGGAGGGTGCCGGTCAGGTGTTGAGTGGGTGCTATCTGGCACCTGGCAGCCCGGGCCCGTCCAGCCCGACCCCGAAAACAAGGTGCGCGGGAGAACACCGTTTCAGAGCGAATTCGTGTTCCTTACGCACACTTCGCGGGGGTCAATGTCCAGGACACGCACTTTGAGGAGGAGAGAGACTCGGTCAGCTAACAAAATGTACATGGGTGACAGTTTTTCCGCGGTTTAGTGTCCGTGGCGTACACTCTGCGGCCCTAACAGTCCAAAATGCACGTTTTGCAGCCTTGACGCTTGAGAATGACCCATTCCGCCTACCCTGGACCGGCGGGAGGCGGGTGTGTTTTTCCGGGGTGTACTTCGCATGTACAACAAATGCAGTACAGCTCTGACAACACATACCACCCCCGCAGGGGTTCGTGTGGCTAGTGAGGTTTGTGAGGTTCCCGGGATTCCCATCGCCGTCTTCCGTGTTACCCCAAAAAACGTAGTGCGGCTGGGGCGCGGTCGCGGCGGTTTTTCTGTTCTGGACTTGCGCTATGCACGCCCTCCACACCAACGGCCATATTTTGAGACAGCTACCTCGGAAGATAAGATTTACCACATAGTTATTTAAGTCGTACATGAACACCTTCCACATGGTTTACAAC
Organism: Actinotignum sp. usb-actsch-213; assembly: GCF_059085665.1. Taxonomy (NCBI): domain Bacteria; kingdom Bacillati; phylum Actinomycetota; class Actinomycetes; order Actinomycetales; family Actinomycetaceae; genus Actinotignum; species Actinotignum sp. usb-actsch-213. Next base: position 32,299 of record NZ_JBHNSQ010000002.1, on the reverse strand, counting down.
CACGGGGCGCCGGGAGTGCCTCGAGAAATCAAGGTGTTTCCGCAGCTGGGCCACGTGTTTGGGGCGTCTCACCGCGCCACCGGGGCGCGGAATCCGGTACGAACGGGTAACTAATAAGGGATCTAGGAATGCAAAAATTGAGAACGGGAGCGGCGCGTTCGCGAGTCGCGGTGCACCGGTTGGTCACGGGTGCGGTGGCGGCACTTATTGCTGCCGTCGTCGCGGTGGGTGGAGCGATTCCGCTGACCGCGCCGGCCATGGCCGCGAACGTGCGTGTAGTGGCAGATGATGCCAATTCTGCGAGCGGAACGAACGAATCCGGAACCAACGCGAACAGTGAAAACGCCAACGCGGCCGGCGAGACCGCAGATCGGGCCGTGGATGCGGCCTCTTCTGCGCGCTTGGAAATCGCGGTGGCCGAACCGGCAGAGCAAAAAGCCGCCGGGGTCCAAGCCGGAGCTCTGGCCAGCTATGACGTGCAATGGTCCTGCGCCGGCGTGCAAGGCCAGTGCGAGAACACCGCTCTCAGTGTCACCATCCCCGGCCTGGTTGATTACGTTTCCGATACCGATAAACTCCCACTCACCCACGTGAGCGCCACCAATTCTTCCCATGACCAGGCCGTGCTCCCGGTGCGCGAGGGTGATACCTACACCTGGAATCTGGGCACCGTACCGGTGGGAACCACCGGCGTCATGCGCGTGCAGGTACGCCCGGAGAACCTGCGCTGGCCCGAAGGTGAAGCAATCCGCCCGAAGGCGGCCGGGGAAACCAACGGCCAGGTGGCCGATCCCGTAGCACTCACCACGCCGGTGCATGCCAAGCCCAGCATCGCGGTGCGTAAATTCGCACCCGAATCCCATCCGGCTATCGGCGGTCAGTACACCTACACCATCACCGCTGGTTACGAAGGTGCCTTCAATACCAACGAAAATAAATTTAAGGACCCGGGCACCGGTGTTCCCGGCCTCATGGGCCTGACCGAAATGCGCCTGGTTGACACCCTGCCCGAGGGTGCGGAATTTGTGCGTGCCACCAATGGCGGTACCTACGATCCGGCCACCCGCACCGTCACCTGGGTAGTTCCCGGTTCGCCCATCGTGCGCGCTGTCGCCGATTACCGCGTGACAGTTGTTTTCCCCACCGGTGCTTTCACCGAGGGCGTCAGCGCCACTAACAATGTGGAAGCCACCGGCACCCCGCTTGATCCCACACTCGCGGCCGTCACCGCCACCGATTCCGTGACCCGCCAGCTGCAAAACCTGCGTGCCGAAGGTAATTTCCGCAAAACAGCCAATAAGGCCGTAACCCAGCGCGGCGGGGAAGCCGTGTGGAATATCTCGTGATCGAATACCGGGAATGTTCCGCTGCGCATGCACGTGGCTGATAACCTGCCCTGCCGCTACGTTTCCCCGGAGAATCCCGGCGCCTGCGCCACCCCGGCCCTGCGTAATATCACGGCCGCCCTGGTGCGCCCGCTCCTCAAGAAGGTTCCCGCCAAGGTCACCTACACCACCACGGGTGGGAAGGAGCTCAGCGTCGACGTCGACCCCACCACCACCCGCAATTTCCCGCTCACCGTTCCGGCGGGAGAGGAGATCACCTCCATCGCCCTGGATGCGGACGTGATGAACGGTGAACGTGGCGATATCACGCTGGAAATCCGCGGCACCGTGGTCGATGACTTCCCGGCCGATGTGCATAACGGCACCACCGCACCCGATGGTGCCACCTACAGCTACGCCCCGAACTACGAGGTCCCCACGCTGGAAAATCGCGCCGTCGTCACCGCGCAATCCCTTGACTTTGCTGGCAATCCCACCCCGGAACTGCCCGCGAATATCACCACGGGGCAAGCCGCGGCGCAGGTCGCTATTGTGGACGGCTACCCCACCTACGGGGTGTCGAAAACCTCGCACCTGGGCGGCCAGATGGTGGGCAACCTCGACACCAAACCCGGTGAGCTCTTCCAAACCGGCCAGACCTACACCTTCGGCCTGGGCTTCTACACCGGCAAGGGCGCCAAGCTCTACCCGGTGATTATGGATCTGCTTGCCCCGGGCATGGAATACGATCCCAAGCAGCAGATCACCACTTCCGCGAACTGGCCAGCCTCCCTCCCGCTGGACAAAATGCGGGTGGAAACCGAGATGAAAACGGTGGACGGCAAGCAACGCCAGCTGGTGCGTTTCACCTGGCCGGACGACGGCACGGGCGACTATTTTGCCCCGCCCAGCACCGGAGATCAGAGCCGTTCCAACTCTTCGGAAATGGTGCTTTACTTCGGCGCGAAAATCACCGCGGCCACCGAGCCCGGCGAAAACACCAACGACATGATCCTCGCGGATGCCAAGCGCCCCAACCTCGGCACCGCCGTCGCCCCGAACCAGTGCATCCGCAACTGGTGGGCGCGCACCGATAGCCGCAAACTCACCGATAACCTCGACGGCCTCAACCGCCCCGAAGCGAGCGGCTGCACCACCTCCACGAAGTTCAACGTGGCGGGCTTGCCGGCGCTCGCGGGCAAGAATTACGTGAAGGGCGACGTCGATACGGAGTTCCAGGCCAACCCGAATTACGGGACAGTTTCGCCGGCCTCCAATGCTGAATTCAAGCTGGACCTCCTTAATAACGGTAATACCGGGGCTTCTGGTGTGGTGGTGTACGATGTGCTGCCCTACCCGGGTGATCACGGTGTGAGCGGGGCCAATACCCCCGAGAATAAACGCGAATCCACCTGGCGTCCGCGCCTGAACGGACCGCTGACCTTCGGGGAGGGCACCCCGCAGCCCAGCTCGGTGCTCTACTCCACCTCCGTGAATCCGTGCCGCGGTGAGGTCATCGCCCTGGGCGGTGAGCCGACATCCGGCCCGGAGAATTGCGAATCGGGCACCTGGAAGACCGCCGAACAGCTGGGCGGGGACTTCTCCCAGGTGCGCGCTTTCCGGGTGGAATTCCCGGATGATGCCAAACTCACTCGCGCGGATACCTGGACGATCAACGCCAATGTGACGGCTCCTGCGGCCGCGCGCGGTATCGCCTGGAATAGCTACGCGGTCACCGGTAAGAATGCTGAAACTGGCGCGCCGATCATCACGACCGAGCCGGCGAAGGTCGGGCTGACCATGCCCTTCGACCTCGACCTCACCAAGGAGAATATTCACGCGAAATCCGCTGATCTCAGCGTGCTGAGCGAGAAAACCGCCGCTGATCCCGCGCACGCCGGCCTGGCCGAAGGCGTGGTGCTGGCTGACCTCGACAAGAACAACGAAACTGATCGTTGGGCCACCGGCTCCGTGGTGGAGTATGTGGTGCGTGCCAAGAACGCCGGACCCGGTTTTGCCACCGGCGTGGAAATCACGGATATGCTCCCTGCGGGGGTCACGTACGTGGGCTACTGGAGCACGAATGGTGGATACGATGCCGCCACCGGAACCTGGCGCATCAATGACACGGTGACCGAGGTGGTCGATCCTCACACCGGCGATCCGGTGGAGGGTGCGGACCCGAATGCCACCGATGATGCCTACCTGCGCTTCACTCACGAACGCGGGATCGCCCCGGGCAGCGAAGAGGTGCTGCACCTGTACGCGGTGGTTGATGAAACCGCGCGCGCCCAGCAGGTCTGTAACGAGGCGCTCACCCCGGCCAAGGAACGCCTCGATTCGAAGGGCCAGAAGTTCGCGGGCAAACAGGCGAATGCCTGCCTGACCGTGGGCGTGGACCTGGGTGATCGCATCTGGGAGGACGTCAATAACAACGGCGCGGACGATCCGGGTGAGCCGGGCCTGGCGGGCGTTACCGTGAAGGTATTCCGCCCCGGTGATACGGAACCATTTATTACGACGACGACGGACGCCAGCGGTAAGTACCTTGTGCGCGGCCTGGAACCTGGCACGTACTCGGTTGTGGTCGACCGCGCTACCCTCCCGAAGCGTGAGGGAACCTGGGAAACTACCCATGTCCGGGAAGGCTCGGGCGATAAGGCGAAGGCCAGCTCCGGGCAGATCACGCTGAGCGATGCGGATGTGCTGGATGCCGATTTCGGCTTCCACTACGTGGCGCCGGTCCCGCCCGTGCCGCCGCAGCCTCCGGTTCCGCCGCAGCCGCCGGTCCCGCCGGCACCCGAGCCGACAACTCCGGAACCAACCGCGCCCGCGCCGCAGCCCACGACCACGGCGCCCGCGCCGCAGCCGACCTCGGATCGCGTGCAGCCGGAACCTTCGCCTAGCGCAACACCGACGGCTCCCGCACCGCAACCCGAGCCGACGACACCGGAACCAACCGCGACGGCAACTGTGCCGGCACCCGAGCCTAGCTCTCCTGAACCGACCACGCCGGTGCCGAGCACCCCGGTGCCCACGCCGACGACCACGGTGCCCGCGCCGCAGCCCAGCGCAAGCACGGACGGGCCGGCGGCGTCGTCGACCCCGAGTGCGACCCCGGCGCTGAGCCCGAGTGGCACGTCGAGCGAGACTCCGACCTCGCCCGCGAATGCTGGCACCGGCCCGCGCCTGCCGCGCACCGGCGCTGGCGTGCTGGGTGCCGCGGGCGCGGCCCTCGCGCTGCTGGCCGGTGGGGTGCTGGTACTGCGCCGTCGTGGAGAATAATCCACCGCGGTAAATCCGCAACCGTGTAGCGATAGGGCGGGAGCCCGAGCGTGAAAGCGCCCGGTCTCCCGCCTTTCGCGTATGCGCTGGGCCTAGGCGCGGCGTGTGGCGCAGGGCCCGCCATCACGCTTCGCGCGCCCGCGTCAGGCACACCTTCCCCAGGTTTGTGTTTCCGCTCACAAGTAATAGAATGGTCAGTGGTCCAGGCCACGACCTCGCGCCGGTGGCCGCCCTCACGTAACTGAACAAGTAAGAAAGAAGCCCGCACATGACGCAATCACCAGTCACTCCCGCGTATCCGGAGCCTGCCGCCCGCGATCCGCACGAGGGCAAGCGTGCGGGCCTTGCCTATTTCAACGATGCCCAGCAGGCTTTCAGCGCCGGCAATCTCAAGCAAGCCGCAGAGCTCTACCGGAAGGCCGCGGATACTTTCGAGCGTGATCCGGAGCTCTATCTTGAGCGTGCTGTCGCCAACGGCCAGCTCGGGATTTCACTCAAGGCCATCGGGGAGATGGATGAGGCCGCGGACCGGCTCGGCCGCGCGATCGCGCTCTTCCAACAGTTCCCGGAAAACGGCGACGCCGCGGTCAGCATGGGCAATTGCTTCTGGCATATCGGGGAGATCAACGAGGAAGCCGGCGATTTTGACGCCGCCCGCATCTCCTACAACCAGGCGTATTCGGCCTACCGTACCGCGCCGAATACCCAGGAGCTCCAGATCGAAGTCCTCCAAAAACTGCGGTCTATCTAGGCCTGCTCATCGATCTCAACGATGTCTATGCACGCCACCGTTACCGAGCTGCTGCGCGCCGGGCTCGCCGCCCTCGAGCGCCACAATGAAGATGAGGCCCGCGCCCGTTTCGTGGAGGCGCGGGAAATCGAACGCCGCGCCGCGGGTGCGAGGGGCGCTGGCGGCGGACTTCCCGGCGGTTCCGCGCCTGAGCTTTTTGCGCAGGTGAGTGACCCGGATGCCCTGTATTTCGCGGCGCTTGCCACCGGGCAGCTGGGGGAGAATCCGCTCAATCTCGCGCGCCGCGCCGTGGAAGCGTATCGCGTGGCGCCGGCGTCCTTGCGGGCCGCGCGCGCCTGGGAAACCTACGGATATTTTTTGCACGACGGCGCTAACGACGCCGCAGCCGCTCAGGCTATGCGGGAGGCGGCCGGCGTGTACGCAGCCCTGGGCGGGCACGATGCTCAGCAGGCTAATGCGCTGTATAACGCCGGGATCTCCTACGCGGAAGCCGGCGATCTCACCGCGGCTATCGCAGCTTTGGAAGCAGCGCTGGTGCCCGCGGGTGCACTGCCGGAGGTGGATCTGGGGCGGGTGGCTATTCGGGCCACCCTCGCCGCGGCGCGCTTGGACGCCGGGCAGTTCGCGGGGGCGGCGCGTGATTACCTCGCGGCGGAAACGGCCTTTGCGGCGCTCCCCGGCCAGGAATTTAATGCGGTTGATTGTGCTTTCGGGCGGGCCCGCGCGGTGCTCGGAAGCGGGGACTACCCGGCCGCCGCGGAGCATTTCGTGCAGGTGGCGGCGCGCGCTGCGGAGCTGGCCGGTGGGGAGCCGGCTGGCGTGGAATCAGCCGGCACCGCATCGGCTGCCGAGCGTGCCGATGCGGCGGGTGCGCCCGAGCCAAACACCACCGCCACCGAAGCCGAGCGCGCCGCCTGGGAAGTTGCCGCCATGTCCTGGCATCACGTTGCGGTGGCCCATGCCAAAAACGGCGCGCCCGCGCAGGGCGTGCCCGCTATGGAGAAAGCTGCCGCTATCTACGCGGGCTTGGGTGAGCAACTTTCCGCCGCCCACTGCCGCGGACTGCTCGGCGATCTGCACGCCGAAGTTCGGGATATGACCGCGGCGCGCACCGCCTGGCAGGCCGCCATTGCGGCGCTGGAAGCCGCTGCGGCACAGGCCGCGGCAGGCGGCGGGGAACTCCCGGCCGGCCCGGCTCGGGACCTGGAAGAATTCCGCCGCAAACTCAGCGCTGCCGGGGGAGCGCTCGCCTAGCTGCCGGCGGCGTCGTACCTATCACGTAAGCTTGGAAGTGCGGTGCTAACCGGCACCGGTTCCCGGCAACGAAGAGGTTGATCGTGACAGCACAACACCCCAGCACTATTATCCACCCGCCCCAGCAGCGCGACCAGTGGTGGCGCGATGCCGTTATTTACCAGATTTATCCGCGTTCCTATGCGTCGAGCGGCGGGCCGCTCGGCACCCTGCCCGGCATCACTGAAAAATTTGATTATTTGGAGAAGCTCGGGGTCGATGCGGTGTGGCTTTCGCCCTTCTATGTTTCCCCGCAATTCGATGCCGGCTACGACGTGGCCGATTATCGCGACGTCGACCCGCGCTTCGGCACCCTCGCCGATGCCGAGCGGCTCATCGAGGCCGCCCACGCGCACGGCATGAAAGTCATTGTGGACATCGTCCCGAACCACACCTCCTGGGATCACAAGCTGTTCCGGGAAGCGGTGCTAGCAGGTGCAGGCGCACCGCAACGCGATAATTTCTGGTTCCGCCCCGGGCGCGGGGAAGATGGGAGCGAGCCACCCACCGACTGGCTTTCTTCCTTCGGTGGCCCGGCCTGGTCTCAGGTCAAGGATATTCCCTGGGTGAAAGGCACCCCGCAGGAGCGTGAAGAAACCTGGTACCTGCACCTATTTGACCGTTCGCAGCCGGATGTCAACTGGGAAAGCCCGGCTATTCATGATGAATTTGCTCATACCATTCGTTTCTGGATGGATCGCGGCGTGGACGGGCTGCGGGTGGATGTGGCCCACGGCCTGGCCAAAGACCCGGACCTCCCGGACTGGCCCTACAAGGTGGAGGAGGTGCGCTATAACCCGGATGTAAGCGTGCCGCCCGCGCCCATGGCCAACCAGCCCGCTGTCCACGATATTTACCGCGAATGGCGCTCGATCCTGGACGAATACGGGCGCGACCGCATGATGGTGGCCGAAGCCTGGGTGGATACCGAGGAAGACCTGGCCCGCTACGTGCGCAGCGACGAAATGCAACAGGCTTTTAACTTCGAATACCTTTCCGCGCCCTGGCGCGCGGACCGCATTAATGCGCTGATTGAATCCTCGCTGCGCGCCACCGATGCCGTGGGCGCCCCCACCACCTGGGTTCTCTCCAATCACGACACCCTGCGCGCCACCTCGCGCCTGGGCCTGGAGGGCGTGACCACCGGCTGGTGCGGAAACGGCCCGAGCGGCATCGGCCCCGATGACCCGCAACCCGATGCGGCGCTGGGAGCGCGCCGGGCCCGGGCCTGGCACACCCTCACCGCCGCGCTACCCGGCTCCTACTATCTCTACCAGGGTGAAGAACTCGAGCTGCCCGAAGCTACCCAGCTGCCGCCCGAATCTCGCGAAGATCCCACCTTCGCGCGCACGGGTGGCGCGGAGCTGGGCCGCGATGGTTGCCGGGTGCCCATTCCTTGGCGCGCGGATGCCCCGGCCTTCGGATTCTCTCCCGACGGGGAAAGCTGGCTACCCCAACCTGCCGATTGGGGCTGTTTTGCGGTGGATACCCAGGAGGCCGATCCGGAATCCGCGCTCGCCTACTACACGGAGCTGCTCCACCTGCGTGCCCGCTACGACCTGGGCCTGGGAGGATTGCGCCGCGCCCCCGAGTATGCCGGAAGCGGCGTCGCGCTCATTAATTATGCGGGCGATTCCGGGAAGGGTGGTTCCGGGAAGGGTGGTTCCGGGAAGGGCGACGCCGCCGCCACCTCCCGCGGGGACCTCTTGATTATGACGGCCTTTGCTGAGCCCCTCCCCCTGCCCGAAGGCTGGGCGGTGCTCCTCAGCTCCGCACCCTTGGAGGAAGAAGGGGTGCTCCCGCCCGATACCACGGTCTACCTGGTGCCTTTCCGCACGGATACCGAGGAGTGATGCTGATGGCGCGTGGCGGCGTCGTCGCCGAAAAGGGGGTGTACCCACCGAAAGGTGCGTGCGCACCGGAACGGGCGGCGGCGCCACGACCACCGGACGCACACGCGAAGGTGACATTAAATTAGAACTGTAGAAAGCAAGATAAGTCACACTGTGGTGTAAACTAGTATCACCACACAGGTAAGGGAGCCGGGCGCTACGGTGCTGTCGCGGCTACGGCTTTCTTGCTCGCATTGACGATCATAGGAGACGTAACGATGCATTCAGTGAAGAAAATTGCTGCTTTCGCCGCAGCTGGGTTGGTGGCCATCGCGGGATTGGGTGGCTGTGTATCCAATTCCGATAGTGGCGGTAGTGACGGTGGGGCCGGCAAGGTTTACTACCTCAATTACAAGCCTGAATCTGACCAGGCCTTCCAAGAATTAGCGAAGAAATACCACGAGCAAACCGGAGTGGATATCAAGATCGTATCCGCGACCGGTGGCTCGTATGAGCCCACCCTCGCCAATGAGCTCGGGCGTGCGGATGGCCCCACCATTTTCCGGGTGGATGGCCCCGTCGGTCTGGCCAAGTGGAAGCAGTACGCCAGTGATATTTCCGATGCGCCCTTCATTGAGGCCATGACGGATAAGGACATGGCCCTCAAGGGCGATGACGGCAAGATTTACGGCGTCCCCCACGCGGTGGAAGGCTTCGGCATCATTTACAACGATGCTATTTTGCAGAAGTACTTCGCGCTACCGGGCGCCAAGGCTAAGTCCGTGGATGAAATCAAGAACTTTGACAAGCTCAAGGAAGTCGCGGATGATATGCAGGCCAAGAAGGATGAACTTGGCATTAAGGGCGCTTTCGCGGCCACCTCGCTCTCGCCCAATGAAGATTGGCGCTGGCAGACCCACCTCATGAACTGGGCACTGCATTACGAATTGCGCGATAAGGGCGTATCGGATACCGGCCAGATTGAAGGCACCTACCTGGATAATATGAAGAAGATCTTCGATCTGTACCTCACCGATTCCACGGTAGAACCCTCGCAAACCACCGCGAAGGCGGTCACCGATTCCATGGCGGAATTTGCGCTGGGCCAGGTTGCTTTCGTGCAGAACGGTAACTGGGCCTGGTCTCAGATCGATGGCGTATCCGGAAATACCGTGAAGCCGGAAGATATCCACTTCCTCCCCATTTACATGGGTGTCAAGGGCGAAGAAAAGGCCGGTATTTCGGTAGGTACCGAAGCTTACCTGACCATCAATAACAAGGCCTCGGATGCCGATAAGAAGGCATCGATGGACTTCCTCAACTGGATGCTCAACGATCCCACCGGCGCTAAGCTCTGCGCGGAGGACCTCGGCTTCATTGCTCCCTTCAAGGAATACGCGAGCTTGTCGCCCACCGATCCGCTCGGTAAGGAAGTCCTCAAGTACATGAAGGATACCGATAGGTACAACGTTGCCTGGGACTTCCAGGTGGCTCCCTCTATGGAGTTCAAGAACGGGCTGGGTCAGCACCTGAGCCAGTATGCCGTCGGTAAGGAAAGCTGGGATCAGGTGAAGGACTACTTCGTGACCCAGTGGAATACTGAGAAGGCAGCCGCCGGGGTGAAGTAGCGGGGCGGCGCGGGCGCTTATTGGCTGTGCTGCGCGCGCCACGCCGCGTGCTACGCAGCGCCCGCGTCCACTGCTACCACACCTGCCTTGCCTGAGGTGAGGCGCGGGGCTCACCATCGCGGTGGGCCCCGCGTGTCACAGGGGGTTTCTCATGAGAACATTGAAAAAACACGGGCTCGCCTTCGTGGGGCCCACGTACGTGGCGTTCGGGATAGCTTTCCTCGCCCCGTTCTTTATTGGTATTTATCTTTCGTTTACGAATTTCACCACGCTGGATGATGCTACCTGGGTGGGCGTGCAAAATTACGTCAATGCCTTCACGGAGCAACAAAATTACGTCGGGGCGTTGATCTTCACCGCCTCGGTGGCAATTGTGTCCATTATTAGCGTTAATATCATCGCGTTTTTCCTGGCGTATCTGCTCACGCAGAAGCTACCCGCCACGAATTTTTACCGCACGATTTTCTTCATGCCGAATCTCATCGGCGGGATCGTGCTGGGCTACACCTGGCAGTCCCTCCTCAACGCGATCCTCTCCAATTACGGCACCACGCTGGTTAATGATTCGAAATATGGTTTCATCGGCCTCATCTTGCTGGTCAACTGGCAGATGATCGGCTACATGATGATTATCTATATCGCCGGATTCCAGAATGTGCCCGCCGAACTCAACGAAGCCGCGCAGATCGACGGCGCCGGGCGGTGGCGGACCCTCCGTTCGGTCACCATCCCCATGATGATGCCCTCGATTACGATCTGCCTCTTCTTGACCTTGGCGAATACCTTCAAGATTTACGATCAAAACTTGGCGCTCACGAACGGCGCCCCCATGCGGGAAACCGAAATGGCGGCGCTCAATATCGTGAAGAGCATGTATGAGCAGGTCGGGCAGCAGGGAGTATCGCAGGCAAAGGCCGTGATCTTCTTCCTCATTGTGTCCTCGATTGCGCTTATTCAGCTGCGCGCCACCCGCACGAAGGAGGTGGACCTGTGAGTACCGAAACTGGCAAACGCGCCGTCGCCGCTGGGTCCCAGGGCGCCGTCGTTCCCGCGGAAACGCGCACGGAGGTACGCGACTCTGCTCGCGCGGGAGCACGCGGCACTGATCCTGCGGCAAAACCGAAGCTCAAGGCTCCGCGCCACCGGGTGCGCATGACCCCCGGGCGCTGGGCGGCTGTGGGCTTCCTCGGGATTCTCTCCCTCATTTACGTGGTGCCGCTGCTCTTCATCCTCGTGAATTCTTTCAAGGGGCGTTTCTTCATCTCGGACGATCCCTTCAGTTTGCCGGCCGGTGAAACTTTCGCGGGGATGGATAATTACCAGACCGCGCTGAACCTGTCGGGCTTTATGCGGGCCCTGGGCTGGTCATTCTTCGTGACGGTGGCCTCGGTGCTGGTGATTGTGTTCTTCTGCGCGATGACGGCCTACTATCTGGCCCGGGTGCGGAGCTGGTGGACGTCGCTGCTGTACTACCTGCTGGTGTTCTCCATGGTGGCGCCTTTCCAGATGGTCATGTTCCCGACCGTGAAAATCGCGGACAAGCTGGGGTTGTCCTCCCCGTGGGGCCTGGTGGTGCTCTACCTCGGCTTCGGGGCGGGGCTTTCGGTATTTATTTTCGCGGGCTTCGTGCGCTCGATTCCCGGGGAAATTGAAGAGGCGGCATCTATCGACGGTGCCGGGCCCTTCAAGACCTACTTCCAGGTGGTCATGCCGATGCTCAAGCCCACGGCGGTCACGGTCGCGATCCTCAACACCATGTGGATCTGGAACGACTTCCTGCTTCCGAACCTCGTGATCGGGCGCGAGGAGGCTTACCGGACCGTCCCGGTGGTCATCCAATTCCTGGTGGGCTCGAACGGAAATAAGGATCTGGGGGCCCAGATGGCGGTGCTGGTGCTCGCCATTATTCCGATTATTATTTTCTACCTCTTTGCGCAGCGCTATATTGTGGAAGGCGTTGCGGCAGGTTCCGTCAAGGGTTAAGAAGTACGACGACGCCGCGGCGCCGCGCACCCGATACCGGGAGCGCGGCGCCGTAAGTCGGCCACGTGGGGCTTTGGCCCTGCGGTGCCGGTCCGCGGGGCTTCGCTCGCCGCATAGGCTCGTAACGTTTCCGCCCGCGGGCGCGGGCGTACCGGGAGCGGGCGTACCGGGCGTTGGGCGTACCGGACCCGGGCGTACCGGGCGAGGATGTCCACCACGAGGATGTCCACCAACCGAAGGAGATGTATGCGCCGGATTTTCGATCCTGACTCACCTTTCCAGCGCGGGCTTTCCGACGCCGTCATCCTGGTGGAGCTTAATATCATGACGCTGCTCGGGCTGCTCCCGGTGGTGAGCGGCGGCGCGAGCCTGGTGGCCTCCGCGCGAGTGAGTGCCCAGTTGCTCCGCGGCGAGGCACCCCGGCCGTGGCGCCTGTGGTGGCAGCACTTCCGCGCGGCTTTGCTGCCGTCGCTGGCCTGGTGGCTGCCCACTCTCGGCCTTCTCGGTCTGGCTTGGTGGGAAAACCGCTGGGTCTCCGGCCTGGCCGGCCCCGGCAAAGCCGCCCCCGCGGCCGATTCTGCCGCGGCTCTCACTACTGACCCTGCGGCTGGGCTCAGCACCGACGCGGCCGCTCACGCCGCCGATTCCACCCTTGCTGGGAGCTCGGTTGTCGACTCCGCAATCGCCGCGGATCCGCGCTTAGCTGGCATCCTTTCGGGCCTCATTATCGTGGCCCTCCTGCTTGTACTCGCAGTGCTGGTCTGGCTGGTGACGCTCCAGGCATTCTTCTCCAACGCCTTCCTCGAACACCTAGGTAACTCGGTGCTCCTCGCCATCACCCGGCCGCTACGCACGGCCGCGTGCGTAGCGGCCGTGGTGGCGCTCCCGCTGGCCTGGCTTTATGCGCCGGTGTCGCGCTTGGCCATTTTCTGGGCTTTGGCGCTGGTCGGGCTGAGCGTCCCGCTTTACCTCACGGCCTGGCTGCAACGCCCGGTCCTCGATGCTCTCCTCGCCGAGGCCGAAGGGTAACCCGCACCGCCGGCAGTTGCCAGCGGCCCGGCATTCCCGGCGCGGAAACAAAGTGGTATTGGAGCTACAGCCAAACCCTGAATTTCTGTCGTGCAGTACCACTCTGTTCGTTCCGCTGTCGTGGAGTACCACTTTGTTGGGCAGCAGCGGGTGGAAACGGGTTAGCCCCGGCAGCCCCGAAATGAAGTGCGCGGGAGAGCACCGTTTTGGGGGCGAATTCGTGTCTCTAACGCGCACTTGACCGGGGCCACGGTTCGAAACGCGCACTTTGAGGAGGAGAGAGACCAGGCCAACTCACGGAATGTACGTGGGTGACAGTTTTTCCGCGGTTTAATGTCCGTGGCGTACGCTCTGTGCCCCTAACAGTCCAAAATGCACGTTTTGCAGCCTTGAAGCTTGAAACTGACCCATTCCAGCTACCCCGCCCCCCGGCGGAGGCGGGTACTTTTTCTGAGGTGTACTTCGCGTGTACGACATCTGCACTACAGCTCGGACAATACACACCGCACCCGCGAGGACTGGTGTGAATTCTGAGTTTGGTGTGACTATTGATGTTTGTAAGGCCCGTGAGAATATCGCGGGGCTGCTTCCTGCGGAGCTCGCTGTCAGGCGGTTGCATTCTTCTGGGCGGTGAACGACGCCGTCCTTCTCGCCGGTAGGTTCCTCGCGGATGGCTTGGCCGAAGTCTTGGTTCACGCTATCGCCACCGTTGATCAGGATGCACACCGACTCCGGCGTGACCAGCTCACCGCGCGGGTCACGGTCTCCATCCGGTTCACGGTTGGCCAGCAGGCGCGGCGTCGTCGTTCTTAAATATGAGAAGCAGCCTGCGCATGAACGATGATAGCGGGCAGGCCGGGCCGCGAAACAAAACAAACTCGGGCGGCGGGATGTGCCAGAATCACACACCCGCCGCCCGCTTAGTTTGCGTGCGCTTTGCGTCGCCGCCCGCGGTTCGCGCAGCTGCATAGCCGCCCGTCTAGTTTGCGTGCGCTTTGCGTCGCCGCCCGCATGGGTTGCATCGCACGCAGCTACACGCGCTGCACGCGCTACTTAATCGGCGCTGCCTTCACGCCCCAAATATCGCGGCCGTAGTCCGCGATGGTGCGGTCGGAGGAGAAGCGGCCCGCGCGGCAGATATTGATCCACGCCTTGCGGCCCCACTCTTCCTGCTTGGCGTAATCCGCGGCCATGCGGTCGCGGGTCGCCCGGTAATCAGCGAAATCGCCGAGGACGTAGTACACGTCCGGGGTCTCCCACGAAGAACCATCCAGCAAGGACCCGAGGAGGTCGTGGAATTCGCCGGTTCCGCCGTCGCTCACGGTACCGTCCACCAGGGCGTCGAGCACCCGCTTGAGGCCGGGCACGGTTTCGTACTGTTCGCGCGGATTGTAACGCGCCCGCAATTCCGGCAGCTCTTCTTCGCGAGCCCCGAAAATATAGGCATTTTCTTCGCCCACGGCATCCACGATTTCCACCGTGGCCCCGTCCATGGTGCCCAGCGTCAGCGCGCCGTTCATCATGAACTTCATATTGCCGGTACCCGAAGCTTCCTTCCCGGCCAGGGAAATCTGCTCGGAAATATCGGTGGCTGGAATAATATGCTCGGCCGGCGACACATTGTAGTTCTCCACGAAGAGCACGGTGATCTTCCCGCGCGTATCGGCGTCGTTATTCACGAGCTTCGCCACTTCGTTGATGAACTTGATAATCGCCTTGGCGCGCTTGTACCCCGGCGCGGCCTTCGCCCCGAAAATGAAGACCCGCGGCGGGACCTCCAGGCTGGGATTGTCCTTAATCCGGAAGTACAGATCGAGAATGTACAGCGCATTCATGAGCTGGCGCTTGTACTCGTGCAGGCGCTTAATAATCGTGTCATAAATAGCATCGGTGGGAATATCAATGCCGTCACGCCGCTTAATCCAACGCGCGAAATCACGCTTATTTTCCGCCTTGATCTCCATGAGACGGCGGTAAATATCCCCATTCCCGCGTTCCTCGATGGTGGCTAGCTTATCCAGATCCGTGACCCAGGAATCATCCCCGAGCACCTCGGTGAGCAGCGCGGCCAGGCGCGGATTGCAATTATGCAGCCAGCGGCGCGGCGTCACGCCATTCGTCTTGTTATTGAAACGCTCGGGCCAGATGTCGTACCAGTCGTGGAGGGTATCGCGCTTGAGGATCTCACTGTGGATCGCGGCCACCCCGTTAATAGAGAACGAGGCATAGCACGCGATCCAGGCCATATGAACCAGCCCGCCGGACAGCGGCGCCATGTACTCAATCTTGCCCGGGTGGAAACCGGCCTCCGCCAGCTCTGCGCGGAAACGGCGATCCATTTCCGCCACGATGTCATAAATACGCGGGAAAAGCTTGGTGAAAATCGAAGTTTCCCAGGTCTCCAGCGCCTCGGCCAGCACCGTGTGGTTGGTGTAGGCGAAGGTCTGGGAAACAATCTTCCAGGCATCCTCCCAACCCAAGCCTTCCTCATCCATGAGCAGGCGCATGAGCTCCGGAATAGCGAGCACCGGGTGAGTGTCATTGAGCTGGATCGAGTTGTACTCCCCGAAGGAACGAATATCCCCGTGCGCTTCCTTATGCTCCGCGATCAGGCACTGGAGGGAAGCCGAGCAGAAGAAGTACTGCTGGCGAACCCGCAGTACCTTGCCTTCGTAGGTGGTGTCATTCGGGTAGAGCACCCGGCACAGGTCATTCACGCGCTCGCGTTCCACAATCGCATCGGTGAAACGCTGGGAATTGAAAGCGTCGTAATCGAATTCTTCCAGGGGCTCCGCCTTCCACAGGCGCAGTGTATTGACATTCGCGGTGCCGTAGCCGGTGATCGGCATATCATAAGGAACCGCGCGCACATCCATATCCGCGAACTTCACGTGCTTGGCTTCCGCCTCCCGGCGCACCACAAAAGGCGAACCGTTTTCCATCCACGGATCCGGCTCTTCCTTCTGGAAACCATCCACGAAGCTCTGCTTGAACAAGCCGTAGCGGTAGAGGATCCCGTAGCCGACCACGGGGAAATTGAGGGTAGCGCACGAATCCATGAAACAGGCAGCCAAGCGCCCCAGCCCACCGTTACCGAGCGCGGCATCGGGTTCTTCATCGAGCACATCGGTGAGGTTGAGACCGTAATCTTCCAGGGCCTTGCGGGCATCTTCCACCAGGCCAAGGTTGACGAGATTATTGAGAAGTGCGCGCCCCATGAGGAATTCCGCGGAGAAGTAGCTGGCGCGCTGACCCTCCCGGTATTTCTTTGTGGTGGCTTCCCAGTTATCGGCCAGCCGGCTCATGGTGAGCTCGGACAGCCCCTCCCAGTAATCGCGCAGGGAGGATCCGGAGGTTGAAACACCGGATACCGAACGGGTAAAAGCCCCGAGTGGTTGAGTCAGTTCAGACATTTTTCTCCTCGAAAAATATTCGGGCACGTGCCTTCTCTACCTTAGCTGAGAAACTTTCCGAAAATGTGCAAAGATGCCCGCGGCGGGCTGTGGCGGTTATTATTGTGTAGTAAAGCGGGACGTTCGCCCGGGCTGTCCAACGGCGGCGGCACGGTAGCCGCACTGCGGCACGGGTGGCGGAGCTCTTTACACCTGTTTGATATAACGAGGAGATTAGATACTATGCCCGCGGTCATTATTCTCGGCGTCCAGTGGGGCGACGAAGGAAAAGGCAAGGCAACTGACCAGCTCGGCCAGCGTGCCGATTATGTTGTGAAATTTAACGGGGGTAATAATGCCGGCCACACGGTCAGCGTGGATGGCCAGAAATTCGCTCTCCACCTCCTCCCGTCCGGCATTCTCAATTCAGATTGCATCTCGGTGATTGGCAACGGCGTCGTCGTTGATCCCGAAGCGCTTTTCGCGGAAATGGCGGAGCTGGAATCGCGCGGCGTCTCCACGAAAAACCTCCGCATCGCCGGAAATGCCCACGTCATCACCTCGTACACAAAAATGTTCGACCGCCTCAACGAGGAAGTCCTCGGCGACGGCAAAATCGGCACCACCGGCCGCGGCATCGGCCCCACCTACGCGGATAAAGCCAATCGCGTGGGGATCCGAATCGTAGACCTCGTGCACCCGCGGCGCTTGCGTGGGCAGGTGGAGACCGCGGTGGCGCAGAAAAACTTGGTGTTGCGGGCCCTGGGGCGCGAGGAGATTAATGTCGACGACGTACTCACCGAGCTCCTCGCCTATGGGGAACGCCTCGCACCCATGATGATTAGCGCCTCGCGTGAACTCAACGAGGCCCTTGATGACGGCAAGACGGTCGTTTTTGAAGGCGGGCAATCCACCCTCCTGGACATCGACCACGGCAACTATCCCTACGTGACTTCCTCGAATGCCACGGCCGGCGGGGCGGTCACCGGCAGCGGGGTGGGCCCTACCCGAATCGACCGGGTGGTGGGTATCGTCAAGGCCTATGCCACCCGCGTGGGCGAAGGACCTTTCCCCACCGAGTTGCACGGAGATACCGGCGATTGGCTGCGCGAAGCGGGCGGCGAATACGGGGTGACAACCGGGCGCCCGCGGCGTTGTGGCTGGTATGACGCCCCGGTGACACGCTACGCGGTGCGGGTCAATGGCCTCACCGACCTGGTCCTCACCAAGCTGGATGTACTCACCGGCGTGGAAGAGATCCCGGTGTGCGTGGGCTATGAGATTGACGGCCAGCGCGTTCATGAATTCCCCATCGATACCTGGGATTTCGCCAATGCCAAGCCCATTTACGAATATCACCCGGGCTGGACGGAGGATATCTCCACGGTGCGTGAATTCGCGGACCTGCCCGCCAATGCGCAAAGCTACGTGCGCTGGCTGGAGGAGATGGCCGGTTGCCGTTTCTCGCTCATCGGGGTGGGCCCGGATCGCGAACAGACGATTGTGCTCCACGACCTGCTGGGCTGAGCTTGGCGGCGCGGCCGCGTGACGCGGAGCGGTAGCTCGCGGGCGCGCCGCCAGCTGCCCCACGGGCAGCTGCGCCGTCGTGCTTTACCCCGCTTGACCTGCGTAAATGCGATATAGGTGACTTAGCTCCCAGGACAGGCGGTGAAGATTCCTTTACTATAAGGAAAGAACGTTGTGTGGGGAGAATCACCGTTGGGCTGCGGTACGTGATGCGGAGCCCGCGGTGACCCCTCGCGCAACACCGGAGCGGGAACGCGAAGGAGCCTCCCGCGTGAAGAGATTGAGGGGCGGGAATGTCTACACACACCACAGGTAGCCTTGTCCCCATTCGGGGATGGCAACGCACCTATTCCGGGAAGGTGCACGATTTATACCGGCCCGTGCCCGGGGGTGCGATGGCCGGGATGGATACCTATCTTATTGTGGCCTCGGATCGCATCGCGGCTTTCGACCACGTTGTTCCCACATTCATTCCGGATAAGGGCGAAATTATCACCCGGATTGCCCGCTGGTGGTTCGACCGTACCGGGGATATCGCAGAAAGCCACTACCTACCTGGCGGCGTCCCGCGGGATATTGCCGCGCGCGGGATCCTGGTGCGGGCCCTGCGCATGCTCCCGTACGAAGTAATGGTGCGCGGCTATCTGACCGCGGGCGCGGTGCGCTCGCTCGGAACCCTCGGCACGCTCGATGCCATGCCGTACGACGGCGCTATCGAGGTGGGCGCCAAACTAGAACTACCTTGGGTCGGGATTGCGGAAAAGCGCCGGCCTGGCTACCCGGATATCCCCATTCCGTGGGAGGAATTCATACTTCGAGTGGGGGAGAGCACCGCAGAGCGAGTGCGCGTGCTGGCTCTCAATCTTTACCGGCACGCCCACGCCATCGCGCTGGCCCGCGGGCTGGTGCTCGCGGATGCCAAGCTGGAATTCGGTACGGATATGGATGCCGGCTCCAGCCGGCTCATCCTGGCCGACGAAGCATTCACGCCGGATACTGCCCACTACTGGCTTTCCACCGACTACCGCGCGGTGAAATCCGGGGAGGTGCTGCCCACCCCGGAAGCGCTGCGTTCTTTCGATAAGGACGCTGCCCAGGTCTGGCTCATGTCCCCGCAATCCGGGTGGAATGCGGAGCAAGGCACCCAACCGCCAGCCCTTCCCGCCGCTGTGGTGGCCGATATTCGCGACCGTTACCTGCGTGTTTGTGAAATGCTCACCGGGGAGCGCTGGCCCGGGCGGTAAGTGTGACGTGCACCGCGGAGTCGTGTTCGCGGTGCGAAATCTTACCGTGAAAGCACTCGGACGTTTTACCATTTTGATATGCATTACGCGAATAAAGTTTACGATCAGGTCGTCGCCGCCAACCCGGGCGAACCCGAATTCCATCAGGCCGTGCGCGAAGTTTTCGACTCCATTGCGCCGGTCCTCGATGCTCACCCCGAGTACGCCGACCAAGCCATCCTGGAACGGCTCGTCGAACCCGAGCGCATCATTGCCTTCCGGGTGCCGTGGGTGGATGACGCCGGGAAAATTCGCGTCAACAAAGGCTACCGGGTGCAATTCAACTCCGCGCTCGGGCCCTATAAGGGTGGCTTACGCTTCCACCCCACCGTCTACCTGGGCATGCTCAAATTCCTCGGCTTCGAGCAGATCTTCAAGAACGCGCTGACCCGCCAGCACATCGGTGGCGCCAAGGGCGGGGCGAACTTCGACCCCAAGGGTAAAAGCGATAACGAAGTGATGCGCTTCTGCCAGTCCTTCATGACCGAGCTGCAGCGCCACATCGGCCCGGATATTGATGTTCCCGCCGGTGACATCGGCGTGGGCGGGCGCGAAATCGGCTATCTTTTCGGCCAGTACCGCCGCATCCGCGATAGCTTCGACGCCGGCGTGCTCACCGGCAAAGGACTCGGCTTCGGCGGCTCGCTCGCCCGCACCGAAGCCACCGGTTACGGCGCGGTCTACTTCGCCGACGCCATGCTTGCCGCGCACGGGGAAAGCTTGGACGGGCGCACCGCGGTGGTATCCGGTTCCGGGAACGTTGCGCTGTACGCGATTGCGAAGGCGCAGCAGCTGGGCGCGCGTGTCGTCACCGCCTCGGATTCTTCCGGGATGGTGTACGACGACGCCGGCATCGACGTCGAGCTCCTTCGCCATATTAAGGAAGATCTGCGCGGGCGGGTCTCTGATTACGCGGCGCAGCGCCCCGGGGCCCGGTACCAGGCCGGGGCGAAGGTCTGGAACCTGGCAGACCTGGGGATTCGCGCGGATATTGCTTTCCCGTGTGCCACCCAGAACGAGCTCAATGAGGCCGATGCGCGCCAGCTTCTCGACGGGGGAGTGCGCGCGGTGGTGGAAGGCGCGAATATGCCGACCACCCTCGAGGCCACCCACCTGCTCCAGGAGAACGGTGTGCTCTTCGCGCCCGGCAAGGCCGCGAACGCCGGCGGGGTGGCCACCTCCGCCCTGGAAATGCAGCAGAATTCCGCACGCCAAAGCTGGGACTTCGAGAAAGTGGATGCCAAACTACACGATATTATGCACGATATCCACGACACCGCCCTGGATGCCGCCGCCCGCTACGGCCACGAAGGTGACTATGTGGTGGGCGCCAATGCCGCGGGCTTCGAGATGGTCGCGGAGGCGATGATTGCCCAGGGCGTGATCTAAGAGCGGTATGCCCGGAGCGCTCGGTGTGCCCGGAGCGCTCGCGGTGCCCGGCGCGCTCGCGGTTGCGCCGTCGTACCTTAGGTGCCGTTGTGCTCCGACGCGTCGTAGAGTGGATCCGTGACACGAAAAATCGATAGCGCGGACGCGCTGCCCCTCCTCACCCGTTTTCACGCAGGTGAGGAGCTGAGCGCGAGTGAATCGCGCACGGCTGTGCGGTTCCTTCTCGAGGAGCTCGCGGCGCGGCATCCCGGGCACGCGGTGGAAATCCGAGTCCCTTATGTTGGGGCGGTGCAGGCGGTTGCCGGGGTGCGCCACCGGCGTGGTACCCCGCCGAATGTGGTCGAATGCGATGCGGGCACGTTCTTGGGATTGTGCGTGGGTACTCTGAACTGGGATGATGCCGTGGCTTCCGGGTGGGTGGACGCCTCCGGAACCCGCGCGAACCTCTCCGAGTTTCTCCCCCTGGTGCATGTGGCCGGCTCGGCTCGATGAGCCGAGGGTGTGGCGCGCTGATCGTGGGAATCCCATAAGTCACACAAGTCTCTGGAGTCTCAATAGTCACACGCATCCCGGCGGGGGTGGTAGGTGTTTTCCGAGCTGTAGTGCAGATGTCGTACATGCGAAGTACATCTCGGAAAAACACCCCGTCTCCTGCCGGGGCGGGTAGCATCTCGAGCCAACAGCCCTACATTCCGTGGACCGACTTCCCGCGGGGCAGGGTAGGCGGAGTGGGTCATTCTCAGGCGTCAAGGCTGTAAAAGGTGCATTTTGGACTGTTAGGGCCGGAGAGTGTACGCCACGGACATTAAATCGCGGAAAAACTGTCACCCAGGTACATTTTGTTAGCTGACCGAGTCTCTCCCCCTCAAAGTGCGCGTCCTGGACATTGACTCCTGTCAAGTGCGCGTAAGGAACACGAAATCGCTCTGAAACGGTGCTCTCCCGCGCACTTTGTTTTCGAGCTTGGCTTAGAAACAATTGTGCCGGCAGCCTTAGGGCCGCCGGCACGTTCGTTAACGGAATGAGTACCTATTTGGTGGCTGGTGGAATATTGTTCGGATCGTAGTCGTCCGCCCAGTCATCGTCATTGTCATCTGACTCGTCGTAATCTGCGTAGTCTGCGTAACGAGCGTACGGATCATCCGAGGAATCGTAGTGGGATTCCTGACGCGCATCACGATTAATACCCAGCTCACGTTCGAGAGCGGCGTAATCAGTATCCGGTGTAAAGTACTTGAGATTCCGGGCTACCTTACGCTGCTTAGCCTTCTGACGGCCGCGCCCCATGAGCTCGACCCCCTTCATCTCATCTGGGCTCTTCTAGCCCGGTTTACTATTTCGTGACCTATATTAGCCGCTGTAGCCCATAGATGGCTATGTGACATACGCGGAAAGAGTACGGCGCTCCTCACCTTTCCCAGGTAGATGGCCTGTAAAGGGCCTGGCGAGCCCGCGACAGGTGTCACGCGCCACGCCCGCAGTTCAGGTCAGACAGGCCGCGGAAATGATTCGCCCCACCTCGGGGCAACGTACCTCCCGGCGAGCAACCCGCGGGTGAAGGCGCCGCGCAGCTACTTGCGCCGGTGCCCGAAGAGGGCACTACCCAGTAGTGTGACTGCACCCAAGGCGGCAATCCCAAGACCAGCCACCACGGCCAGCCCGGTTTGTTCCCCGCGCCGAGCATCGGCAATAACATCCTGGGCTACCTGCGCGGGCGAGGGAATTCCTGCGGAGCAATGGCCGGCGGGGGAATGCCCTGCGGAGCAATGGCCGGAGCACCCGTGGCCGGCGGCGTCGTCGTAATGGTGCGCGCCACCGCATTCGCACGCTCCACCGCACGTCCCGCCGCCCTCGCATTCTGCAAGTGTCACGTCGGTATCGGCGCAACCGCAACCGCACGGGCCGCAGTCATCAGCACCCGCGGCGCTGGCGCCCACGCCGGCGAAACGCTCCTTCGCGGAATCAGCCAGGCCGTTCACTTTCTCCTTCGCGGTGGACGCGAAATCGGAGGCCTTGGCGGAGGCCTCGGCCGCGGTGCTCTTCGCGCTATCCGCAAAAGCCGAAGCCTTATCCTTCGCGGCTTCTGTCAAAGCAGCAGCCTTATCTTTCAGGGTGGCCGTGGTGGAAGCCACCTTGTCTTTAGCGGCATCCGTAGCGTTTTTGATATTCGTGCGCGGATCGAGGCGATCCACCAGCTCATTGACGGTGGCGGTTAGCTCCGCGCGGGTGCGTTCGATATCGCGCTGGATGTCCTCAGGTTTACGGTTATCGGAAGCGCTCACTTCGATAGGCCTTTCTTCACGGCGTCGACGTCCTTGCTCAGGCCGCCAACAAGATTAGTTGGATACTTTCCGGATTTCTTGAGTTTGCGCAGCCCCAGCAGCGCGAGCACCGCAATAATAAGGAGCAGAATCCCGGCAACCGTCAGGTAACCGGCCCACCAGCGCCCACCGAAGACCATCGTGAAGAAAGCCGCGGCCGCGTGCAACAGGAAACCGAACATAAACAGCGCCAGCACGCCGGCCACCGCGAGGAGCACTCCGCCCATCCCGAGATTGAGGACCTTGTGCTTGAGACTGGCCTGGGTGTACTGAATCTCGTCACGAACCAGGGTGGAGAACTGAGCTGTGGCGGAGGAGAACAATTCGCCCACGGTGCGGCGGTTCGGTTCGCGTGCCGCGGCTGCTCGCGCTTCTTCGGAGGAGGACGCTACGTAGCCGGAGCCCGGAAGTGGCCCGGTGGTGCTTGCCCGTGCGTTCTCAACATCTTTTTGCGCCATCACATCCCCTTTACGTCGGCTAATAACGTGGCGATAGATACATTCTAGTGTGCCCCAGAAAGCTTTAAATAGATAACGGAAAGCTGAAAATTTCTTCCTGAGCGAGGACGCGGCGGTTTCACGGCGTGCGGGGCGGTGCCGTTCCGATGACGGGGTGATCCCTCAGTGGTACGACGCCGCAGCAGCCTCCCGCGCGGTGCGCCTATCTCGCAATGGCGATTTCTCGGAAAATTCGCCCCACATCGGCGCGGGCTACCAGTCCGATCAACACCCCGGTGGCATCTCCGGTGCGGGTGATCAGTACGGCGGGGTGGCCGCGGTCGGTGAGGGCCGTGCATACCGCCATGGCGCGGTCGGAAGGTTTGGCGTAGAGAGGAGCATCATGTGCACCGCTGTGGGCGAGGATCTCCCCGGCCGGTACCTCAGCCAGCTGTGATTCCTTCCCGGCCGCTACCATGCCGGCCACCCAGCGGGCCACCATATTAGTGGTGAGTAGTCCGGTAATCGTGGCGTCTGTGGATTCCGTGGAGTTGTCCACCACCGGCAGTTGGGCGTAGCCGTGGGCGTGCAGAATGGTGGCGACAGTAGCGAAGGTGTCCGCGGGGGAGACGGTAGCGACGTCGTGAACCATGAAGTTCTGGATTTGAGGTTCGTTACGCACCTGGAATAGTAACCGTTCGGCGGCCTCCACCAGATCGGCGCGCGGGGTGGCAATGGGCTGGCCATTCTTGTAGTTGTTATGCGCGATGGTATTACGCAGGTTGCGCAGCACCTCTCCCAAGTCATGATTGCGGACCACCGCGGGAACCCGCTTCGCGTACGCTTTCGCCCAGGCATCCCCAAAACCGCGCGAATCTAGCCCGGTGGCATGGTCAAGCTCGGCCCGGAGATCTTCCACCGCGGAAAGGAAACGTTGGGTGAGGGAGTTCGCGGTGGAAGAAGTAGCGTCGTCGTGCATATCACCATGGTAGCGAAGCGGCGGTGCCGCGAGTCGCCTGGTGGCCCGCCCCGCGCAACCGATCCGCCTAGCCCGTAAACCCGGTACCCAGGGTGCCCACCGGGCCGGGCGCGCCGTGAGTATTCGCATGCCCGGAGCGCACCACCCACCAGCCGCCTAGCAGTCCGAGCACCGCGATGGCGCCCCAGACACCCACCACGGCCCAGCCCATTCCGGCCAAAGCCATAACGGGCACGAAGGACACCGCGGAAATCTCCACCGGTACCACGGGTAGGTAGGCGTAACCGAATTGCTCGATGGTGCCCGATTCCAGCTTGGGATCCACGATGCGCAGCAGCGCCAGGCCGGTGGAGACCGAGCCGGTGGCCCAGCCCCAGGTGAAGAGCTGGCGTTCGAACCAGCCCTCGCCCATGAGCCGCGGGGCCACTACCAGGCCCAGAACCGTGCACAGGATAAGGCCGAAGAGGAACAGCAACCCGAGAGCAAGAATGTGGTCAGATACAAATTCCGGATGAATGGACGCGATACCGCACACGATAAGAATGTCTGTGCATAGGCCGGATACCGAGCGTAGGGTGCCCGCGTCGAGCAGATGGGAGGCACCCACCCCGTTCATGACGATACGCACCACGATGCCCACCAGGAAAGCGATGGCGAAAAGCGGGAAGGAAATGCCGGGGAAAAGATGCTTGAGGAGCTGGCCGATGCCGTAGCCAGCCACCGCCACCAGGCTCACAATTCCAACCTCGAAAGAGAGCGTCTCAATCGAGCCGCCGGAGAAGGTGTGGTATCCCAGGGCCGGGCGGCGTTTATTGGCGTCGAGCACCCCGGTGCGGAGTTCATCGGGCAGGGAATCCATGCCGCGGAAAGCCTTGGCCTGCCCGCGCCGCGCCCCGAATTTCGCGAGAATAATCCCGCCGATCACCCCGACCAGCAGGCCGACCGTGGCCGAGGTGAAGGCCAGTGAGGCCACTTCCGGTTGCCCATTTTCCGCGTAAATATTGCCCACGGCGGCGGCGGTTCCGAAACCGCCCGCCCATCCGGTGAAGAGCATAATTCCGAGCACGTCCGGCGAACCGAGCACCGGGGTGAGGAAAAGCAGCGCGAAAGCCATGCCGAGCGCCACCTGCGCCCCGTACATGAGCACCCCGTAAGAGGCGAAACCGCCTACCGCTTTATTGACTTTGCGGATGTCGAAATCATCGGTGAGTGCCATGCAGGCGAATACGATGACGATAAGAATCGAGGCGTAGGTGCCCATATGCTCGGAGAACGGAATCCCGGTTACCTGCCAGGAGCCGATATGCCAGCCGCGGTTTTTCGCTATCGCACCGAGTACATTCGGGCCGAGCACCAGCCCCAATGCGCCGGCGATCACCGAGGCGGGAACCAGCATATTCTGCAGCCACTTCACTCGGGCGCGCAGGAATACCCCAATGGCGAGCAGCAGGCCAATCATTCCGGCGTCGACCAGCATGGCCCACGGCGTATATGCGTTCATCGTCCCTCCTACGGTTGCGATAGTTGCGCGAAGCTTAGGGGAGGGGTGCGTGGAACCTCCTCCCATTGGTAAAGATACAGTAAAACTCCTGTGATGTTTTAGTTAGGTGTGGTGCTGGGGGTTGTGATGTGCGGAGTTTCACGCCGGGGCTTGCGTCTCGTTGTGGCTTGCGCTGTGTGCTTTTTCCTTTATTAACGACGACGCCGGACCTCTTCTCCCGTGCGTGCTCCCCCTCGATATGATGGCTATGGTGACCGCCACGCACGCGGCGCCGGCGCACCAGGCCGGGGCGGCGGGGCGCGGGCGGCGTCGTCATCAAGGAGGAAAAATATGACGGATTTGGTGACTTTCGGCGAATCGATGGGGGCTCTGACCTTTACGGAATCCCCGCAGATCGGGGCGCGACCGCGCGCGTCTTTCGGCGGTGCGGAAACGAATGTGGCCATCGGGATGGCGCGGCTGGGCCATTCCACGGCGTGGGTTGGTAGCGTCGGCAAGGATCTGTTCGGTTACATGATTATGCGCACCCTGCGCGGCGAGGGTGTGCGTTGGGATCACGCCCGCCAAATCACCACCGCGCCCACCGGGGTGCTGGTGTCGCGCCACGCGGGCTTGGGGACTTTTGCGGTGGATTACCATCGTAAGTTCTCCGCCGGGCGGCTCATTACCGCCGAGCAGATCCGCGCCATGTTTGAGCTGGAACCAAAAATTGTGCACCTCACGGGTATCACCCCGGCGCTCGGGGAGGAAGCGCGCGCTGCCACGATGCTCGCGGTGGAGCTGGCCGGGGAGCGCGGGGTACCGGTCTCCTTCGACGTCAATTTCCGCTCGCGCTTGTGGGAGGCGGCGGATGCGGCCCCGGTGCTCGCGCGGATCGCGCGCGGGGCGCATGTGGTCTTCGGCGGTACGGAGGAACTTGAGCTGCTCACCGGTGAATCCGAGGTGTCCGCGGCAACTCAGCGCCTGCTGGACTGGGGCGTTGCGGAAGTGGTGTGGAAGGATTCGACGACGGCGCGCGTGACCACACCCACCGAGTCGGTGGAACGACCCGGGCGGCGGGTCACCGTGGTGGACACCATCGGGGCTGGTGATGCCTTCGTGGCCGGGTATCTTTCCGGGTGGCTTGAGGGGCTTTCCTTCGCGGAGCGCCTGGATCGCGGGCACCTCCTGGGAGCCTTCGCGGTGGGCACCATCGGCGATTGGGAAGGCGGGCCCACCCGCGAAGAACTCACCATCGCGGAGATTTCCGGCGGCGAAGTGGCGCGCTAGCACATAGGTTGCGGGCCTTGGCTAACGCGCCACCTCGGTAGCGGTTCGGAGTGTTACGGGCTAGCGGCGAACGGCGGGGGTATCGGTACCGTTGCCGTCCCAATCGCCCACGAAGAGCTGATCGGAGGCCCGCCCGTAGGTGAGGACCTGATCCGCTTCTCCAGCGGTCAGCGAGTTCTTCACATAAACGGTATTGCCGCGGCGCACCGCCAGCGTATCTACGCCGTCGCCATCGAAATCGCCCAGGATTGTGGCGTCACCCGCACGGCCGTAAGAAAAAACGGTATCCGCCGCGCCACCCCCAATAACGTTCTTGACGTAGTACAGGTTGCCGCGCCGCACCGCGAAGGTATCCTTCCCGTCCCCGTCGAAATCGCCGGTGAGCACAGTATCGCCCGCGCGGCCGTAGTGGACCACCTTGTCGGCCTCTCCGCCGTGCAAAGAATTGAGGACGTAGAAGGTATTGCCCCGCCGCACCGCGAAGGTATCCTTCCCATCGCCATCGAAATCGCCCACCAGGATCTCATCACCGGCACGACCGTAGGAGAATTCAACATCGGCAGCCCCGCCGTCGACGCTGTTCTTCACGTAGATCTTATTGCCGCGCCGCACCGCGAACGTATCGACACCGTCGCCGTCCCAGTCACCCACGAGAACCTCATCGCCCGCGCGCCCGTAGGAGAACACATTGCTGGCCTGGCGCGAGGTCCAATCATTGGAAACATAGAAAACATTGCCGGTGGCGGGCATATCCGTACCGGGGCCGCCCGGCGTGGGCTTGGGTGCGGGCGCCGGAGAGAGACGATCCACATCGGCCTGAGCGCGCGCCACATCAGCTTCGGCGGCGGCAAGCCGCTGGCCAAATTCGCCGAGCTGTGCGGCGCGGGCGGCGGCACGATCACGTTCCGCGCTTGCCGCGGCGAGCTGTTCTGCCAGTTTCTGGACAGCTTGCTTTGCGGACTTCGCGCTCTCATAGGTTTCGGTCGCAGCAGTGAGCTTGGCCTGCCCGGCATCGAGTGCGGCTTTGGCGGCCTCGTATTCACGCGTGGCAGTTTCTAGTTTCGCCTTCGCGACCTGGGCTTCGACAGATTCGGTGGTGCCTTGGGTAGCTGCTTCAAGTTCGGCTGTGGCATCGGCCAAATTCGTGCGAGCCGGGGAGGAGCCGTGTGCCATCTCATCTTTGAGACCATTCATGTAGCGCTGCAATGAATCGGAGTACTCGGCAACCGTTTGCGCTTCGGAGTGATCCCCGTAGAGAGGAGTGTGATCAAAGGTATTTGCCTGAATATTGGGAGCGTAAGCCATTCCCGTCACGGTGTAATCGCGGTTGACAATATTAAGGTAATGCCCGACTTTTGCGAAATCCGTGACGCCCTGATCGTGGAGGGCCTTTTCGTTGTGATACCAGAGCTTGAGAGAGAGCTCATCTCCGGCATAGCGGGCGGAAGCGAGGTTCTCCGCCACATTGAACGCCTTAATATGAGCCATCTTATTGGTGCGGGACTGCGCGTTCACCTGCAGCTGCGCTACCGCCATAAGGTAGTCCGTGACCTTGAGGGGCTCGAGCTGATGCTGCGCGCGCAGCTCGTTGATCTTATTTATAAGGTTGAGGGTTTTCGCCATGGAATCCAGGTTCGTAGCATCATCAGCTGCACCCGGATGGGTATAGGAGGCCAGCGGCTTACCCAGGTAGTCCTTGTCGGTGCTGAAAACATCCAGAGCTTTTTGGGCGCTCCGTGTTTCATAGAACCCGAGGGCACCTCGGTCCCATTGCTGCTGCGCTGCGGCCTTGGATTCTTCAAGCTTAGCCCGGGCAGCGTCAACCTTTTCCTGGGCCGCTTTGGCAGCCTCAGGATTGGGCGCGATGGCCTTATCGTAAGCGGCCTGTGCGGCATCGCGGCGGGCCTTAGTTGACTCGGCATTTGTGGTGAGATGGGGCATGGCGGCTGCGGCGTCGTCGTACCCCTTCTTCGCGGAATCGAAACCGGAAGCTTTCGCTACCGCGGCATCATAAGCCTGCTGCGCGGCCTCCGCCTGCGCATTCGCCCGCGCGTAGGCCTGCGCGGCGCTCTGGATATCCGCGGTGCTCGCGCCGCTCTCCTTCATCTCGGTGAGAATGGAGTCGCGAGCCGCGATGGCGGCGGTGAGCCGGGCGCGAGCCTCGGCGAGCTGCGCTGCGGAATTGTCACCGGGCGTGGATTCGCTGGCGGCGGCGGGAGCGGGACTGAGGACCGGCAGTGCCTGGGCGGCGAACGGGACCAGCAGAGCCCCCGTCATGAGGAGCGCCGATGTGCGCATAAGAGTTCTCTTTCTGTTTCGACCGTGAAAGTGAAAGGGATGATTCCCGGTGCGCAGGCTAGTGGGCGTTCCTGGGTATAAACCGGACATAGATTGGGAAGATGCTGGCCTAGCGGAAGGCTGCTAGCGCGCGGAGCGGGGCGGTTAACGCATGCACGGCACCGGCGCCGCGAAATACCCGTATATGACACCGGCACCGCGCAGCGAATCGGATTCCCGAGAGGGGAGATCACGCTTCGCCACACGGCGCCGACGGAGAGTTCAGGACTTGCGAGAGCTAGAGAATTTATTACTTACCGGTGGAACCGGGGCTGGCTTTACCGTCAGTGGTGTAGGACTTTGCGCCGGTTCCGGCGAGCGCCCCACCCTGGACGATAATGTAGGAATCGCGCAGCTGGCGGCCAGCGAAGAAATCTTCAAGAATTTCGCGGGTGCCGGCAGCGTAGCGAGTCTGTGCGGACAGCGAGGAACCGGAGGTATGCGGGGTCATCGCGTTACGCGGCATAGTGCGCCACGGATGGTCCTCGGCCGGAGGCTGCGGGTACCACACGTCCCCGCCGTAACCACCGAGCTGGCCGGATTCGAGAGCTTTGACGATGTCGTCACGCACCACGATCTCCGCGCGGGCGGTATTGACAATGTAGGAGCCGCGGCGCATCGAGTTGATCATTTTCTCGTCCACCATATGGTAGGTATCCGAGGTGAGCGGGGAATGGATGGAAACCACGTCCACGCTGCGCATGAGATCCTCAACGGATTCATGGTAGGTGGCCCCGAGTTCTTTCTCGGTCTGAGGATCGAGACGGTACAGATCGTAGTAGTGCAGGTTAACATCGAAGGGCTTCATGCGCTTGAGCAGAGCCCGGCCGATACGCCCAGCGGCGATAACACCGACATCCATGCCTTCCAGGTCATAGGACCACTTGACGGCATCGGCGATATTCCAGCCCTTCTCATCGGTGACGATACGGTGGGCGGGAACGAAGTTGCGCACCAGGTTGAGGATGGTCATAGCCGCATGCTCGGCCACTGAAATCGAGTTCGAGTAGGTGACCTCAGCAACCGTAATATTGCGCTTCATAGCTTCGGTGAGGTCCACGTGATCGGAGCCCACGCCGGCGGTGATGGCCAGCTTGAGGTTCTTAGCCTTCTCCAGGCGATCCTTACCCAGGTAAGCGGGCCAGAACGGCTGCGAGATAACCACGTCCGCTTCCGGAAGGTACTTCTCGAATTCCGAATTCTCGCCTTCCTTATCGGAGGTGACGATGAGTTCGTGCCCGTTATCCGCAGCCCACTTCTTCAGGCCCAGGGCGCCGGATACGCATGCCACCATCTCGCCCGGTGTGAAATCGATGCTCGACGGCGTAGGGGTGCTGGAGCCACCCGGGTAAGAATCAATCGTGGGGATTGAATCACGGATGTACTTGGGCGGGAAGCCGTCCACGGGATCCGGGTACAGCACCATGAGAATTTTCGCCATTAAAAATCACCTCTTTTAGTAGTGAGAGGCCAGCTTCTTCGCCGGCCCGCTTAGTACGTTAGTCCCAGGTGGGTGAGGTGTGTCAAGGCCCTTTTTATTGGTGTCGCTAAGTTGTGGTTCGGTGGGTGTAAAATGGTGGAATGTAGCCGTTTATGGGGGCGATTTGTGATCGGAATCGTCTTATTTTTTATCGCAAATAATGGATATGGAGTTTATGGGGATGTGCCATTAGTCCTAGCTTGCGGATTCGTTGTGAGCGTTCTTAGTTCTTGCTTGTGGGTGGTGGTGCGAAAGGAGGGTGGCCGGTGCGTGAAGACCGGCTACCCTTCTTCGTGTACGTGACGGGATGTTGTTGGGTGCGACCCGCTAGGCGCGCTTCTTTCGGGCGATGACGCCGCTCCCCGCCACGAGCAATCCCCCGGCGAGAAGCGCTGCGGCCCCGATGGAAACGCCTGAGTTGGCTAAGCTTTTCGCCGGCCGGTTAGCCGTCGGTGTTGGTGTGGGTTCTGCCGAAGGTGATTCTGTGGGAGCAGGTGTTGCCGTGGGAGTATCCGAAGCGGTCGGCGTTGGCGTTTCCGACGGGGTAGTCGTCGGTGATGGCGTACTCGATTCGCTGGGTGCAGGTGACGGCGTCGTAGATGGTGACGCAGTGGGCGAAGGCGCCGTCGGAGTTGTTGTTGGTGGCATTGGAGTGGGATGGGTACTCTCAGCCGGGGTGGGTGTAGGCATCGTCGGCAGTGTTGGTGGCGGAGGCGGGACCGGCCTAGGTGTTGGCCTGCGAGGTGGCACTGGAACCGGGGGCAGTTCTACCACGGGTGTGGCCGTGGGCATTGGCTGCGGTACGGGAGGCAGAGGTATAAGTAGATCGGGCTGGTCGATTATTTCCCGAATAATCGTAGGTCCCGCTTCGTCTGGATTCGCCGTTGGTTGAGGGCTGTCTTGAGTGGCGCTGGCCGTCGTTACGGGCGTGAGGAAGGTCAAGGCGGTGATGACGCCAAGTCCGATGATACGTTTCACGGTAGGAATCATGATCTCCCCCTTTTTGATACAAATGCGTTATTTTTACGAATGACCAACCCCGGGGGGGGGGTGCTCAATTGCAATACTAGTGCGGTAATGGCCTTAACTTTATAAAAAACTACCCAAAAGAGACTGTGATACTGAATACGGTTCTGGGTTTGCGGTTTTTGTATAAAACACGTTGAGTATGCGCCTGTATATTGCGGAATGGCGGCTATCTTAGCGGGTGTCCGTTATTGGCTGCGCCCAAAGGCTTGGGGATGTGTTTGGCCGTTTT
>NZ_JBHNSQ010000001.1:0-478 GCF_059085665.1 Actinotignum sp. usb-actsch-213 | reverse complement strand
GGGGGAGCGGTCGAAGGTGGGGCTGGCGATTGGGACGAAGTCGTAACAAGGTAGCCGTACCGGAAGGTGCGGCTGGATCACCTCCTTTCTAAGGATTTTTTTGCAAGGGACGCATGGGTGGGCCTGTTTGTGGGTTTGCTTGTTTTTGTTTTGTTTCTTGTGTTTGGGACGCGTAAAAAATGTGTGGCATGCAGGTTGCTTTCATCGTGTTGTGTGGTGGGGGTTGTTTGTGTGTTGTGGTTGGGCGTGCTGTTAGGCATTCGGACACTAGCTTGTCTGTTACTGCCCGTGGCTGGCTGATGGGACTGTTTGTTTTGTTGGTTGGTTGTGGTGTTGGTGTGGTGGTTGGTTGTCGCATAGTGAGCGTGAGCATCTTTATATGNCAANCATGTTTATGCCAGGGCCTTTTTTGGTTTTGGTTGTGTGTTTGTTTGTGATTTTGCGTGATGACGATTTTGTTTTGAGTTTCTTGTGTTTT